>NZ_JBVAPG010000007.1:0-132762 GCF_055413685.1 Bradyrhizobium sp. LeoA1Lang
CATGCCTATCCTTATCGCCATCCTTACAACTATCTTTTGACATGGTGACCTCGTGACGAAACAATCCACGAGATCTTCCTAGCCGACCAGATCAGCCCTCAGTGCGTGGTCGCCGGATGACGCTCACGTTACATGTGCAGATCGCCGACGCCTGGGCGGGCGACAACAAGCATGCCGCCGACCTGATCCGCCGCACGTTGGTGCTGCTCGCCGATCACGAATTGAATGCCTCGACCTTCACGGCGCGCTGCGCCGCCTCGACCGGGCTCAATCTCTATGACGCCGTCATCGCCGGGCTCGCCGCGCTGAAGGGTCCGAAGCACGGCGGCGCCGGCGTATTGGCGTCACGGCTGGTGAAGACGCTCGTCGACCAGGACGTCGAACCCGTGATCCGCGAGCGTGTCGCGCTCGGCGAGCGCTTCGCCGGTTTCGGCCATGGCGTCTACCGGCGCGGCGATCCTCGTGCGCAGTCGCTGTTGGATGCGCTCGCACGCACCGGCGCCGCGCGCAAATTCACCAGGGAGGTTCCGGAGCGGATCGCGGAGGCGACCGGCGAGTTCGTCAATATCGACTATGCGCTGGCCGTGCTGGTGCACAGCCTGCGGCTTCCGGTCGGCAGCGAGCTTGCGCTGTTCGCGATGGCGCGCAGCGTCGGCTGGATCGCGCATGCCAGCGAGCAATTGCAGCACGGCCGGCTGATCCGCCCGCGCGCACGATATGTCGGGCCGGCGCCCGGACGCAGCGCGGCCGCCAAAACCATTTGAGATGCGTAGCCCGGGTGAAGCGCCAGCGTAACCCGGGACCGCCGGCGACCATTGATAGGGATGTCCCCGGTTGCGCGGAGCCTGTCATCGGGCGCGCGTTCGCGCGACCCGTTGGCTCCACCCAGGCTACGTGCCGGACTTTGCCGCTGGCTCGATCACGCCGCGCCGGCGGCGGATGATCCAGAGCACCAGCGTCAGGATCAAGGCGCCGCCGATCACCGCCAGGATCCAGATATGCTTGCCGACATGATGGTGATACGGCAGCCCGCCATACTCATGCAGCGCCGAGATCGCGAGCACGCCCGGCAGCACATGCACCGGCGCCCAGAGCAGGACCGCGGGGATATTGACGCTGTAGAAGCGCACCGGCGGCATATCCAGCGCGCCGGCGGTGAGCGGCACGAAGGCGCGGAACGGCGGCACGAAGCGCGCAAAGAACACCGCGAGCGTGCCCCAACGGTGGAAGAATGCCTCGCTCTGCTCGATCAGGCGCGGATAGCCGGACAGCGGCCATGCGCTCAGAATCTCGCGCTGGCGGCGATGGCCGATCCAGTAGGCGGAGCCGTCGCCGAGCAGGGCGCCTGCGGCGGTGGCCGCCAGCACGGGCCAGAGCTTCAGCTCGCCGCCGGGGATCAGCGCGCCCATCGCCAGGATGATGGTCGAGCCCGGCACCAGCGACCCCGCCACCGGAACCGCCTCCAGAAAGGCGGCCAAAAACAGCGTCAGATAGGCAAGCCACGCATGGGCCGAAACGAAAGTGATCAGGGGGTCGAGGAATGTGGTCACAAAATTCCCGCAGCTCACGGTCTTGCCTGACCTCCAGAGCTAACAACTCGCCGCTGGCGTGGAAAGGGATCGCGGCAGGCCCTCGCGGCAAAGTGCAGCGCGATTCGCAGGGCAGCCCTCCAAAAACCGCGTCCAGCACCTATCTTTATGAAAGGACAACGGAACTTTGATCGTGCCGCGGGCTTCTGCCGGCGGTTGCACTCTGCTAGGCTTGTGCAGAGCACCCAATCCGCAGCCAAACGAATAATCTGGTTTCGGGATTCCCGGGACCTCGGAGGACGAATGACGACCGCCGCCCAGACCACATTGGAAGACACCGTCGGCTTGCCCGACATGAAAGTATCGGTCCGGCAGGTGTTCGGCATCGATAGCGACCTTGAGGTGCCGGCCTATGCGGAAGTCGACCCGCACGTGCCGGAGGTTGATGCGGATTACCGCTTCGACCGCGCCACCACGCTCGCGATCCTCGCCGGCTTCGCCAGGAACCGCCGCGTGATGGTCACCGGCTATCACGGCACCGGCAAGTCGACCCATATCGAGCAGGTTGCAGCGCGGCTCAACTGGCCCTGCGTGCGCGTCAACCTCGACAGCCATATCAGCCGTATCGACCTGGTCGGCAAGGACTCCATCGTGGTCCGGGACGGCAAGCAGGTCACCGAGTTCCGCGACGGCATCCTGCCCTGGGCGCTGCAGCACAATGTCGCGCTGGTGTTCGACGAGTATGACGCCGGCCGGCCTGACGTGATGTTCGTGATCCAGCGCGTGCTGGAGGTCTCCGGCCGGCTGACGCTGCTCGACCAGAACAAGGTGATCAAGCCGCATCCGGCGTTCCGTCTGTTCGCGACCGCCAACACGATCGGCCTTGGCGACACGTCGGGCCTCTATCACGGCACCCAGCAGATCAACCAGGGCCAGATGGACCGCTGGTCGATCGTCACCACATTGAACTACCTCGCCCATGACGAGGAAGTCGAGATCGTGCTCGCCAAGGCGAAGCACTATCGCAGCCAGGAAGGCCGCGACATCGTCAACAAGATGGTGCGGCTCGCCGATCTCACCCGCAACGCCTTCGCCAATGGCGATCTGTCGACGGTGATGAGCCCGCGCACGGTGATCACCTGGGCGGAAAACTCCGAGATCTTCGGCGATATCGGGTTTGCCTTCCGCGTCACCTTCCTCAACAAGTGCGACGAGCTCGAGCGGCCGCTGGTGGCTGAATTCTATCAGCGCTGCTTCAATGCGGAGCTGCCCGAATCCGCTGTCAACGTAGCGCTCAGCTAAGGACCAACGATGTCGTCCCGGACAAGCGAAGCGCGATCCGGGATCTCCCGAGCGAGCGCTCGCGCTCGTCGCGATAACCCCAGGACGTGGTTGTTGCGAAGATTGGGGCCGCCATCGCGCTCAACAACTTCTTCCTGTGGTTATAGGTCCCCGCCTTCGCGAGGACGACGGTGAGATCGAGATGACCATCTCCAACTCGAAATTCCGCGGAACGAAGGAAGCGCCGACCGAGCCGTTCAAGCGCGCGGTGACCTCGTGCCTGAAGGCGATCGCGAAGGCGCCGGAGCTCGAAGTCTCCTTCGCCGCCGAACGCCCGGGGCTTGCGCCCGGCAAGGCGCGACTGCCGGAGCCTGCGCGCAAACTGACCAAGCGTGACGCCGCGATCGTGCGCGGCCACGCGGACTCGATCGCACTGAAGCTCGCCTGTCACGATCCCAAGGTGCATCGCAAGCTGATCCCGGGCAATCCGCAGGCGCGCGGCGTGTTCGAGGCGGTCGAGCAGGCGCGCGTCGAGGCGATCGGCTCGCGGCGGATGGCGGGCGTTGCGAAAAACCTCAACGCGATGCTCGACGATCATTTTCACCGCGGCAAGTATGACGAGATCACCGACCGCGCCGATGCGCCGCTGGCGGATGCGCTGGCGATGCTGGTGCGCGAGCGGCTGACCGGACTGGCGCCCCCTCAGGCTGCGCGCAAGATGGTCGACCTTTGGCGCCCGCTATTGGAAGACAAGATCGGCACGCGGCTCGATAAACTGGCGCGATTCACCGAGGACCAGGCCAGGTTCGGCGACCTCGTGCATGATCTGTTGTCGGCGCTCGACCTCGGCGACGAGCGCGACATGGACTCCGACGAGGACGACAACCAGGATGAAAATCCGGATGGCGAGAGCGATCAGTCCGGCGCCGAAGGCTCGCCTGATTCCGACGCCGCGCAGGAGATGAGCGCCGACCAGGCGCAGACGACCTCGGAAGAGATGTCCGAGAGTGCGATGGAAAGCGCGCAGGCGTCCACCAGCGACACCTTCGACGACGGCGAGCTCGGCGACGACGAAACGCCGGGCGAGGCGACGCGGCCGAACACGCGTGGCGGCAACGAGCCGCGCGGTCCCGAATATCACGCCTTTGCACCGAAATTCGACGAGATCGTCGCGGCCGAAGACCTCTGCGACCATGACGAGCTGGAGCGCCTGCGCTCCTATCTCGACAAGCAGCTCGCGCATCTGCAGGGCATCGTCGCGCGGCTGGCCAATCGGTTGCAGCGCCGCCTGATGGCGCAGCAGAACCGCGCCTGGGAATTCGACCTCGAAGAGGGGATTCTCGATCCCGCGCGCCTGTCGCGCGTCGTCACCGATCCCTATCACCCGCTGTCGTTCATGCGCGAGAAGGAAGCGACCTTCCGCGACACCGTGGTGACGCTGCTGCTCGACAATTCCGGCTCGATGCGCGGCCGTCCGATCACGGTCGCCGCCACCTGTGCGGATATCCTCGCGCGCACGCTGGAGCGCTGCGGCGTCAAGGTCGAGATCCTCGGCTTCACGACGCGCGCCTGGAAGGGCGGGCAGTCCCGCGAAGCCTGGCTCGCCGCCGGCAAGCCGCCGAATCCCGGCCGGCTCAACGATCTCCGTCACATCATCTACAAGTCAGCCGACGCGCCGTGGCGGCGGGCGCGGAAGAATCTCGGCCTGATGATGCGCGAGGGCTTGCTCAAGGAGAACATCGACGGCGAGGCGCTGGACTGGGCGCACAAGCGCCTGCTGGCGCGTTCCGAGCAGCGCAAGATCCTGATGATGATCTCCGACGGCGCGCCGGTCGATGATTCCACGCTGTCGGTCAATCCCGGCAACTACCTCGAGCGGCATCTGCGCCACATCATCGAGGAGATCGAGACCCGCTCGCCGGTCGAGCTGATCGCGATCGGGATCGGCCACGACGTCACGCGCTACTATCGCCGCGCCGTCACCATCGTCGATGCCGAAGAACTCGGCGGCGCCATCACCGAGAAGCTCGCCGAGCTCTTCAGCGAGACTCACGGCCCTGCTCCCGCGGAACGCCGGCCCAGGCGGCTGCATTCTTGAACATCATGACATGACGCGCCGCGCCAACGGATCGTCTCATCCCGAGGAGCGGCGTCGCCGCTGCCCCTCGGACGACGAGGAAGCTGCCGGGCCTCATGGTTCGAGACGGCGCGAATGCGCCTCCTCACCATGAGGGATGGAGATCTTTCCCGCCGCCGCTTCCTGGGCATCGCCGCGGCGGGTCTTGCGACCACGGCGCTGCCATCCGCGGCGCGCGCGCAGACCGTTATCGAGCCGCCGACGAAACCGATCCTGCCGAGCGAGTCCACGGTGGCGGCGCCGGTCTCGATCGATGTCAATGCGCGGCCGCTGGCTTCCTTCGACATCCGCGATCGCTCGCATGTCAGGTTCGGCACGCTGGAGTATCGCAGCGGATTGGTGCTGACCTCCTCGTTTCGCGGCTTCGGCGGCCTGTCGGCGTTGCGGCTCGATGCAAAGGGCGAACGCTTCATCGCCGTCAGCGACCACGGTAGCTGGTTCACCGGCCGCATCGTTTACAAAGGCCGCGAGATGACGGGGCTCGCCGATGTCGAGGCGGCGCCGCTGCTCGGCCCGGATGGCAGGCCGATCACCGCGCGCGGCTGGTACGATTCTGAATCCATGGCGCTCGACGGCTCGTTCGTTTATGTCGGGCTCGAGCGTGTCAACCAGGTGCTGCGGTTCGATTTCGCCAAGGGATTCACGCGCGCACGTGGCGAGGTGGTGCCGCTCCCGCCGGCCGCGAAACGGCTTCCGAACAACAAGGGGCTGGAGGCGCTGGTGATGGTGCCGCAAGGCCAGCCGCTGGCGGGAACGCTGATCGCGATCTCTGAGCGCGGCCTCGATGCGCGGGGCAACATCATCGGCTTCCTGGTCGGCGGCAAGACGCCGGGGCAGTTTTCCGTTCGCCGCACCGACAGTTTCGACATCAGCGACGCGGTGCTGCTGCCGTCCGGCGACCTGCTGCTGCTCGAGCGCAAATTCTCCTGGGTTGGCGGCGTCGGCATCCGCATCCGCCGCGTCGAGCTTGCGTCCGTGATGCCGGGCGCCGTCCTCGACGGTCCTTCGGTCTTCAACGCCGATCTTGGCAACGAGATCGACAACATGGAGGGCATCGACGCCCACACCACGGCCGAAGGCGACACCGTGATCACCATGATCTCCGACGATAATTTCTCGATGATCCAGCGTACGCTCCTGCTGCAGTTCACGCTGGTGGAATAGGAGACTGGTTTCGGGGTTGGCAAACCCGGCGGCCAGCGGAACGGTTCTTGCAGCGCCGCGGCGTCAATCGAAATCGAGAGCCATGATGCGCAAGTTGTTTTCCATTCTCATCGCCGCGAGTTTGTTTGCCGCAGTTGCACAGGCGGAGACCTGGCCCTCGCGCCTGATCAAGGCGACGATCCCGTTCGGCGCGGGGAGTGCCACCGATGTGGTGCCGCGCCTGGTGTTCGATCGGCTATCGGCCGAGCTCGGCCAGCCCTTCGTGATCGAGAACCGCGCCGGCGCCGGCGGCACGCTCGGCACCGGCCTCGTCGCCAAGGCGGAGGCTGACGGCTACAACGTGCTTGCGCATTCCTCGGCGCTGACCATTGCGCCGGCAATCTTCCCGAATCTCTCTTTCGACGCGACCAAAGACCTTTCATCCGTGCTGATGATCGGCTCCAGTGCCAATGTCATGATCGTGCCGAAAGAGCGGCCCTGGAAAACCATCCAGGATTTCATTGCCGACGCCAAGGCGAAGCCCGGCTCGATCTCCTTTGGTTCGGTCGGCGTCGGCAGCGCCGTACATATCAGCGCGGAGAAATTCCTCCTCGCCGCCGGCATCGAGGCCACCCACGTGCCCTATCGCGGCGGTCCCGAAGTGATTGCCGACATCCTGGGCGGGCGCATCGATCTCTATTTCTGCCCGCTCGCGACCGCGCTGCCCCTGATCCGCGACGGCCAGGTGAAGGCGCTGTTGGTGTCGACGCCGAAGCGCGCCGCCGATTTGCCCGATGTGCCGTCTCCGTCGGAGATCGGTTTGACCGGCGCCGACAGCATGAGCTGGTTCGGGATCTTCGTGCCGGCGAAAACGCCGCGCGACATCATCGACAAATTTCACGCTGCAGGCATGAGGGTGTTGAATGATCCGGCGACGCAGGCAAGCCTGAAGAAGCTCGGCGTCGAGCCGATGCCGATGACATCAGACCAGATGGACGATTTCATCAAGCGCGAGACCGCCGCTAACCTGGAGTTGATCAAGGCGGCCGGAATCAAGCAGTAGCTGACAGCTTGAGACGGGGCCGGGGCGTCGCTAGATGAAAGGGCAGTTTCCCTCCTATCCGGATCCCCACATGAGCGCCCTGTTTTCCCCGATCGAGCTGCGCGGCCTGAAATTACCCAATCGGATCATGGTATCGCCGATGTGCCAATATTCGGCAGAAAACGGCGAGGCCAATGATTGGCATTTCACGCATATCAACATGCTGGCGCTATCGGGCGCGGCGATGTTCTGCATCGAAGCCACCCATGTGGAGGCCATCGGGCGCATCACGGCCGGCTGTCTTGGTCTCTACAACGACGCCACCGAGGCCGCGCTGAAGCCGATCCTGGCCTCGGTGCGCAAACATTCGAAAGCAGCGGTCGCGATGCAGCTTGCGCATGCCGGCCGCAAGGGATCGAGCCATCGGCCCTGGGATGGTGGGCAGTTGATCCCGTTGTCCGAAGGCGGCTGGCAGACCGTGGCGCCATCGGCGGTGCCGCACAAGGAAGGCGAGGCGGTGCCGCTGGCGCTTGATGAGGCCGGGCTCAAGCGCATCCGCGACGATTTTGTGACGGCCGCCAAGCGTGCCGACCGGCTCGGCATCGACGCGCTCGAACTGCATGGCGCGCACGGCTATTTGATGCATCAGTTCTTGTCGCCGATCTCGAACAGGCGCACCGACCAGTATGGCGGTTCGCTCGAAAACCGCATGCGCTTCCCGCTTGAAGTGTTCGACGCGGTGCGTGCCGCATTCCCGGATCGCAAGCCCGTTGGCATCAGGGTGTCGGCGACTGATTGGGTCGAGGGCGGCTGGGACGTCGCGCAGACGATCGAATTCGCCAAGGAATTGAAAAAGCGTGGGGTCGACTGGATCGATGTGTCCTCCGGTGGTGTTTCGCCATTGCAAAAGATTCCGCTGGGCCCGGGCTATCAGGTCCCGTTGGCGCAGGCCGTGAAGGAAGCAACTGATGTCACCACGATGGCAGTCGGCCTGATCACGGAAGCCAAGCAGGCCGAAGAGATCGTCGCTTCCGGCAAGGCTGATATGGTCGCGCTGGCCCGCGGCATGCTCTACGACCCGCGCTGGGCTTGGCACGCCGCCGCTGAACTCGGCGGACAGGTTGACGCACCGCCGCAGTATTGGCGTTCGCAACCGTCGACGCACAAAGCGCTGTTCGGCGCGACGACGTTCGGGGCACGGTAAATCTTCACCGTCATTGCGAGCGAAAGTGAAACGGCTATTCCGCTCTGCAATGACGAAAGCCACTATTCCGCCGCAACCGGGGTGGGTACTCTCGCTTGTGCATGAGATGCGACGGCAAAGTCGCACCAGAAACAAGCGAGAGGAAAGCCATGGAACTAGGATATTTCGCGATGCCCTCGCATCCGCCGGAGTGCGGATTGAAGGAGGGCCACGATTGGGACCTGCAGGTGCTCAGGTGGCTGGACGAACTCGGCTATCAGGAAGCGTGGATCGGCGAGCACCACACCGCGCCCTGGGAGCCGCATCCGTCTCCGGATCTGTTGGTCGCGCAGGCGTTGCTGCAGACCAAGAACATCCGCATCGGTCCCGGCGGCTTCCTGCTGCCCTATCACCATCCGGCTGAACTCGCGAACCGCGTCGCAATGCTCGATCATCTCTCCAATGGGCGGCTCAATTTCGGTGTCGCTGCAAGCGGCCTGCCGAGCGACTGGGCGATGTTCAATGTCGACGGCATGTCCGGCCAGAACCGCGACATGACGCGCGAAGCGCTCGAGATCATCCTGAAGCTTTGGACCGACGATGCTCCGTGGACATACAAGGGCAAATACTGGACGGTGACGAAACCGGACACGATGTTCGATTTCCTCAAGCCCCACCTCAAGCCGAAGCAGGCACCGTATCCGCCGATCGGGGTCGCCGGCCTGTCCAAGAACTCTGACACGCTGAAGCTGGCGGGCGAGCGCGGCTTCATCCCGATGAGCCTCAACCTCAACCCGGCCTATGTCGGCAGCCACTGGGATTCGGTGGAGGCGGGCGCAGCGAAGACTGGTCGCAAGCCGAGCAGGCAGGATTGGCGATTGGTGCGCGAAGTCTTTGTCGCCGACACCGACGAGGAAGCCTGGCGTCTGTCGACCGGCGACATGATGGGGCGGATGATGGGCGAGTATTTCCTGCCGCTGCTCGGTCACTTCGGCTTCAAGGACTATCTGAAAGCCACGCCCGACGTGCCGGACAGCGACGTCAACGTCGAATATTGCGCCCGCCACAACTGGATCGTCGGCTCGCCCGCGACCGTCACCGAGAAGATCGAGAAGATCTATCAGGAAGTCTGCGGCTTCGGCGTGCTGCTCGTGTTCGGATTCGACTACAAGCACAAGCCGGAAGCCTGGCACCACTCGCTGCAACTGTTGAAGCAGGAAGTGCTGCCGCGGCTCAAGCATCTCGGCAGCGAGTTCGGCCGCGCAGCGTAGCAGAAGCGATCGCAGAGCATAGCGTGGGCAAAGGGACTACATCCACCGCAGCTCACCACAAGTGACGATGAAAGCGTGCCCACCATTGCGAGCGGAATGCTCGATGGTGGGCACGCTGCGCTTTGCCCACCCTACGAGAGCTGCGAGTCTGCAGAAAATCGATAATCGCGGTAACTAATCGCCGTTATCAGCGCAATTTGCGGTGAACATGGGCCGCCGACATGTGCAGCGCCACATGCGAACGGTATCTTTCACGCTATCGGAAAGAGGCGTAGCCTGATCATTATCATGGGGGATCGGCACGATGCGGTCCCGCGTACGAAAGTTCGCCCATGTTCTCGAGCGCCTTGGCCTTGCCATGGCGGGAGCCGCGAGCGGCCTGTTCGTGGCGGCCCTTGTCGGGTCAGGCATCTCTGCCTTTACGTCGCAGGGATTTCTTCTGCTCATGATGATCTGCGGCGCAATCGGCTTCTATCTCGGCATCGACACGCCGCCACTGCCATTCCAGCCGCCGAGCGATCAATCCTCGCGCGGGAATATCGATGCGGCGGAATTCATGAGTGCGGTCGGGACGTTTCTTGCGGCACTGGTCGCCTTCGTCTCGGTGGTCCTCATCGTGCTTCGCATCGAGCCGCATGTCGCCTGGACGGTTGCGATCATGATCGGATGGGTGTTCGGCGTCGCCATGCAGATTGTCGCCGGCACGATCGCGCGTATGCGCTAGGTCGAAGCTGCCGACGGGGCTCGGATGCATTAATTGTATATAATATCAATGACTTAATTTCTGAAGCGGCGGCTGCCTGTCGATCGGGCATGTGCGCTTTCGGTCCTTGCGAAGATATTTCTTGAGCGACGCTCATTTTCGCGCTATCAAATGAGCATTGCTCAAATTCATCCGGAGGCCGCTCACATGGAAACACTTGTCCTGCAACTGACCCGGCAACTGACCACGACCTTCTTCGAGGATGTCCTCAAGTCCGTCCTGGAATTTGGCAGGTCGATCGCCCGCGTCATCACCGCGCCGATCAATCGTATTGCCAACGCCTGCGACGTTGCCGGCGTGCTCGAACGCCGCCGGTTTGCAGCACAGATCCGGCGTCGTGCGCGGCAAATGCAGCGTCCCCGCGGGCGCTGGCCGTTCGGTTCGCTCAGCGAGCTCACCTGAGACGGCCGAACGGTCCAATTCGCCTCGATTGCGGAGCCGGTTCCTAACCAAGAAATCACCATGCTCCGCATTGTCGCCGGCCAACATGGCCGCACCACAACCAGGCACAAGGTCTCGTACATCTTTGCCGTGCATGGTCAGCCGATGCCGCGACTTGCGACGTCGAACCGCGAGGCAATCAAGAACACTAATAGCAACGGCATCACTGCTTAACTTTCGCTTTTCCTGACCCCGATAACCCCAAAACGAATTTTACAAGGCCAAGGACTTTCGGCCGAACTGCCCAGGAACCGGTTATGATCAAACAGTTGATGTCGTCCCGCCGTTTCGCGCCATTGTTCTGGGCGCAGTTCTTCTCGGCCCTTAATGACAACGTCCTGAAGAACGCGCTGGTCATCATTCTGCTCTACGGCGCGACCGCCGGCGAGAATGCGTCGCTGGTAACACTTGCCGGCGCCGTTTTCATCTTTCCCTTCTTCGTATTGTCGGCGCTCGGCGGTGAGCTCGCGGACAAGTATGTGAAATCGGTCGTCGCCCGGCGGCTGAAATTCCTCGAGATCTTTGCTGCCTGCTTTGCGGCGGCCGGCTTCTTCCTGCATTCGGTGCCGCTTCTGTTCGCCGCGCTGGCGCTGTTTGGCACGGTCGCGGCGCTGTTTGGTCCGGTGAAATACGCGATCCTGCCTGATCAGCTCTCGGTTGGCGAGCTCGCCACCGGCAACGCGCTGGTCGAAGGTGCAACTTTCCTGGCAATCCTGATCGGCACCATCGCCGGCGGCCTGTTCGTCGCGGGCGCGAGCCACATGGGCTGGATCTCGCTTGCCGTGGTCGGCCTGTCCGTCCTGTCCTGGGCGTTCGCCGCGCGCATTCCCGCCACCACGCCGTCCGCACCCGAACTCGCCATCACCGCCAATCCGTGGACGTCCACGGTGCGGCTGCTCAAGTCGCTCTATGCCGAGCCACGTCTGTGGGACGGCATGGTGATCGTGTCCTGGTTCTGGCTCGCCGGCGCGGTCGTGCTGTCGCTGCTGCCCGCGCTGATCAAGGAAGGCGTTGGAGGCACCGAAGGCGTCGTCACTTTGTGCCTTGCGACCTTTGCGATCGGCATCGCGACCGGCTCGTTGATTGCGGCACAGCTCAGCCACGTCAGGCCCAATCTCGCGCTGGTGCCGATCGGCGCCATCATCATGGGCGTCGTTGGTCTCGATCTCGCCGCGGTGATCGGCGCGACCGTGCCGGGCAACGGCGTGACCGCGGCAGCGTTCGCGACCTCGTTTGGCGGGCTGCATATGCTGGTCGGCTTCTTCCTGTTCGCCATCGGCGGCGGCCTGTTCGTGGTGCCGGCGTTCGCCGCGGTGCAGGCCTGGACCGCGCCATCGGAGCGCGCCCGGATCATCGCGGCCGGCAACATCCTGCAGGCCGGCTTCATGGTGGTGGGCTCGCTGTTCGTCGCGCTGCTGCAATATGCCGGGCTTTCGATCGCCTGGATCTTCTTCGGCCTTGCCGTCGCGAGCTTCGGTTCGGTGTGGTTCGTGCTCAAGAAGTGGGGCAAGGAGGGTGTGCGCGACTTCGGCGCCTTGCTGTTCCGTGCGCTGTTCCGCGTCGAGGTTCGCGGCATTGAGAATCTGCCGCCCGCGGGCACGCGCATGCTGATCGCGCCCAACCATGTCAGTCTGGTCGACGGCCCGCTGCTGCACGCGACGCTGCCGATCGATGCCAGCTTTGCGGTCGATACCGGCATCGCGAAGGCGTGGTGGGCCAAGCCGTTCCTGAAGATGGTCCGTCACATTACCGTCGATCCGACCAAGCCGCTCGGCGCGCGTGATCTGATCAAGCTGGTCGCCTCCGCTGAACCTGTCGTGATCTTCCCCGAGGGCCGCCTGACCGTGCATGGCTCGCTGATGAAGGTCTATGACGGCACCGCGATGATCGCCGACAAGGCCGATGCCGTGATCGTTCCTGTCAGGATCGAGGGCGCGCAGCGCTCGCATCTCAGCTATCTCAAGAATGGCGAGATCAAGCGCTCCTGGTTCCCGAAGGTGACGATCACGATTCTGCCGCCGGTCAAGCTGCCGATCGACCAGTCGTTGAAGGGCAAGGCCCGCCGCAATGCCGCCGGCGCTGCGCTGCAGGACATCATGATCGAGGCCATGGTGAAGAACGCCATGCTCGATCACACCCTGTTCGAAGCGCTCGCCCATGCCCATCGTGACCGCGACACCGGCAAGGTGGTCGTTGAGGACGCGCTGGGCACGAAACTCACCTATCGCAAGCTCATCCTTGGCGCGCAGGTGCTGAGCCGCAAGCTCGAGCAGGGCACTGCCGTCGGCGAGAACATTGGCGTGCTGCTGCCAAACTCGGCCGGCGTCGCCGTCGTCTTCATGGCGCTGCAAACCATCGGCCGCGTCCCGGCGATGCTCAACTTCTCCGCCGGCCCCGTGAATGTGCTCTCGGCGATGAAGGCGTCGCAGATCAGGACCGTGCTCACCTCCCGCGCCTTCATCGAGAAGGGTAAGCTCGACAAGCTGATCGCGGCGATCGCTCCGGAAGCCCGCATCGTCTATCTCGAAGACATCCGCGCGACCGTCAACGCGCTCGACAAGATCCGTGGCCTCTTGGCTGGCACCGCGCCGCGTGTCGCGCGCAGGGCGGATGATCCCGCCGTGATCCTGTTCACCTCGGGCTCGGAGGGGACGCCGAAGGGCGTCGTGCTCTCCCATCGCAATATCCTGGCCAACGCGGCGCAGGCGCTGGCGCGGGTCGATGCCAATGGCAACGACAAGGTGTTCAACGCGCTGCCGGTGTTCCATTCGTTCGGACTTACGGGTGGCATGATGATGCCATTGCTCGCAGGGATTCCGATCTTCATGTATCCGTCGCCGCTGCATTACCGCATCGTGCCGGAACTGATCTACCAGACCGGCGCCACGATCCTGTTCGGCACCGACACATTCCTCACCGGCTACGCCCGCTCGGCGCATGCGTACGACTTCCGCACGCTGCGGCTGGTGCTGGCGGGCGCGGAGGCGGTGAAGGACCGCACGCGGCAGGTCTATATGGAGCGCTACGGCATCCGCATCCTCGAAGGCTATGGCGTCACCGAGACCGCACCGGTGCTCGCCATGAACACGCCGATGGCGAACCGCCCCGGCACCGTCGGCCGGCTGTCGCCCCTGATGGAATACCGTCTCGATCCGGTCCCCGGCATCGAGGAGGGCGGCCGGCTCTCGGTGCGCGGGCCGAACGTGATGCTCGGGTATCTGCGCGCGGAAAATCCCGGCGTGCTGGAGAAACTCGTCGATGGCTGGCACGACACTGGCGACATCGTCACCATCGACGCCGCGGGCTTCATCGCCATCAAGGGCCGCGCCAAGCGGTTTGCGAAGATCGCGGGCGAAATGGTGTCGCTGTCGGCGGTGGAAGCGATGGCGTCCGCGTTGTGGCCGCAGGCGATCTCGGTCGCGGTCTCCATTCCCGATGCGCGCAAGGGCGAACGCATCGTGCTCCTGACCACGCAGCGCGATGCCGAGCGATCTGCGATGCAGCGACAGGCCAAGGCGACAGGCGCCTCCGAGCTTGCCGTGCCGGCCGATATCCGCGTCGTCGACAAGGTGCCGCTGCTCGGCTCCGGCAAGACCGACTATGTCGCGGCGATCGCGTTCGCCAAGGAACTCGCTGCCGCGGCGCCGCCGCCAGCAGAGCCGATGGCCGACGTGGCGTAAGGTCTGCTTCATTGCGAGGAGTTCCGTAGCCCGGATGGAGCGCAGCGAAATCCGGGCCGCTCGATCCGACGGGATGAATCCCGGATTGCGCTGCGCTCCATCCGGACTACGATTCGACCAATCAACAATGATGCCGGCCAACGAAACGGCGGCCGGAACTCCGGAGGAACTCGATGCCTCTCCCGCTTGATCCCGTGATCGAGAAGATCATCCCGCTGCTGCCGCTGCGCGACCCAAAGGTCATGACGCCGCAGAGTGCGCGGCAGCAACTCCGCGATCTCGCTGCCGCGCGCGCCGCGATCCCGCCGCCGCTGGTCGAGCATGTGAAGGATATCAACGTGGCCGGCGGCGCAGGTCCGCGGCCGGCGCGGGTCTATCGCAACGGCAGCGGGACTGCACCAACGGTCGTGTTCTTCCACGGCGGCGGCTGGGTCGCGGGCGACCTCGAGACCCATGACCGGCAGGCGCGCAACCTTGCCATCGAAACCCGCGCGGTGGTGGTCTCCGTCGACTATCGCCGCCCGCCGGAGACGCGTTTCCCCGGCGCGTTCGAGGATGCCTTTGCCGCGGCGCGCGACGTGGTCGGCCGCATCAAGGAATTCGGCGGCGACGTAGCTCGCGTCGGCGTCGCCGGCGACAGCGCCGGCGGCAATCTCGCAGCCGCCAGCGCGCTCGCCTGCCGCGATGCCGGGATCAGGCTCGCCGGCCAACTGCTGGTCTATCCCGTCACCGACGTCGTCGGCAATTTCGCCGACGCTGCGGAGAATGCGCGGTTTCCGTCGCGGGCCGAGAATGCGGAAGGATACTTCCTGTCGCGCGCGGTGATGGAGTGGTTCTGCGGGCATTATCTCGAAGAGCGCGCACACGGCGCGGATTGGCGGGTCTCGCCGCTGCGGGCGAAGGAGTTGAAGGGCGTCGCACCCGCCGTTGTCACCACCGCCTGGTTCGATCCGCTGCGCGATGAGGGCGTCGCTTACGCCAACGCGCTGCGCGAGGCTGATGTGCCGATTACGCACCATGACGGGCAGGGCCTGATCCACGGCTATTTCGGCCTCGTCGACGCCTCCGAGGCCGCGCGAGCCGAGGCGCAGCGCGCGCGGACGGACTTCAAGGCGCTGCTCGACAAGGGCGCATATCATTAACCGACGGCGCGAACGCCCTTCGCGAATGGGCTGAGGCCCAGCCATTGCTGCATCGAGCGGGCGATCGCCTTGTCGCCGGTGAGCTCGATGCCGCCGTTTGCCACCTCGCGCTCGAGCGTCGAGATCCCCATCCACACCGCGGTCATCGTGCGCAACGGGCACGTCACATAGAGATCGACCTCGTAGCCGGGATCGGTCAGGCAGAGGTCGACGATGGCGCCGTCGATCACCAGCCACCAGGATCTGCGGCCCGACAGCTCCGGATAGATGAACTCGATGGTGCAACGGCGCGGCGGCAACGGCTCGGGGCGCAGATTCCGCCGCATGTCCCACATCAATAGCGACGGATCGAGATTCTTCAGCGACAGCGAGGACTCGACCCAGCGCTGGGCCCAGAAGCCGAGCGACATGATCACCTCGCGCAAATCCTCGCCGGCCTGCGTCGGCCGATAGTCCATCACGCCCGGTTGGCCCGATGGCGTCACACTGATCAGCCCGGCCACCTCCAGTTCCTTCAGCCGCTTCGACAGCAGCGAGGGCGACATCCGCGGCACGCCGCGGCGGAGGTCATTGAAGCGCGTGGTGCCGCACAGGAGTTCGCGCAGCACCAGCACGGTCCAGCGGTTGCAGACGATCTCGGCTGCCATCGCGACCGGGCAAAACTGCCCATAGCTTCCACGCTCGGTCCTGTCAGGCAATCGGCTTCTCCTGAAATGCGGTAGTACAAATATGCTAGCGCGGACCCGGCACCAGGCCGGAAGACGCGGCGGAAAATGTAAGCAATTCAGACGTGCTCTCGCCCCTCTCGGCGGTCACGGCGTCGCAGTACAGTTCCTGAACTGGAGCGCCCTTTGCGGCGGAATTAGGCTCTCTCACGGTGGATATTCTCAACGATGGAGAGTGTCATGAGCAGCAACGCAGCACACAGTCTCGATGCGTCAAAATCGCGCAGCGCGGTCGAGATCGCAGAGGAGCTTGGCCCGATCTTCGCGCGACGCGCCGAGCAGCAGACGGATGAGGACAGGTTCGTCGCCGAGGATTTCGCCGACCTGAAGGCCGCAGGCCTGGTTGAGGCCGGCGTGCCGGCCGAGCTTGGCGGCGGCGGCGCCGATGTCGACGAACTTGCCGAGATGCTGCGCACGCTGGCCCATTACAGCGGCTCGACTGCGCTCGCCTTCTCCATGCACACCCACCAGGTCGCGATTCCCGCCTGGCGCTGGAAGGTGCAGAAGGCGGCCCCCGTCGAGCCGCTGCTCCGGCGCATCGCCAATGAGCGCATCATCCTGTTGTCGAGCGGCGGCTCGGACTGGATCGGCGGCTCCGGCCGCGCGGAGAAGGTCGACGGCGGCTATCGCATCACCGCGCGCAAGGTGTTTTCGTCAGGCTCGCCCGCCGGCGACCTCTTGATGACGACCGCGGTGCTGGAAAGCGAAGGCGAGCCGGCAACGGTGCTGCATTTTGGCGTGCCCATGAACTCGCCGCATGTGAAGGTGCTCGACAATTGGCGCACGCTCGGCATGCGCGGCACCGGCTCCAACGATGTTGTGATCGACGGCCACATCGTGCCGGAGGCCGCGGTCGCGGCGAGACGCAAGGCCGGCGAATGGCATCCGCTGTTCCAGATCATCGCGACCACCGCGTTCCCGCTGATCTACTCGGTCTATCTCGGCGTTGCCGAGAGCGCCCGCGACATCGCGATCGCAACCGCGAAGCGCAAGACGCCGGACCAGCATGCGATCCGGCTCGCCGGCCGTATGGATACCGAGCTCGCGGCGGCGCGGCTCGCGCGTGAATGGATGCTGGCTGCCGTGCGTCTCAACGCGCCGTCGGCTGCGACCGTCAACCAGGTGATGATGGGCCGTCAGCTCGTCGCGCGGCATGCGATCGCGGCGGTCGAATATGCGATGGAGCTCGCCGGCGGCGCCGGCTTCTATCGCGCCACGGGGCTGGAGCGGCGCTTCCGCGACATCCAGGCGGCGCGCTACCATCCGCTGCAATCGGGCCCGCAGGCGCAATATGCGGGATCGATGGCGCTCGGTCTGCCGGTCGACCGGGTGTATTGAGCACCGCGTTGATGACGACAACTCGCGGTCGCGCCGCGCTCGTTGTCGCGAGGCAGGCAATCCGTCACGCCGCCGCCGGCGTCGAATGGATTGCCGCCGCACTCGCGCAACACATGATGATGACGGCCCATGCCGGCGCGACGTTTTCGCTTCTGATGTCAAAGAGCCGAGGGGACGCGCGCCGTCGTCCTCGCGGCGGAAGACGTCCGAGGCTTGCGGCCGTTTCACCCTCTTGAGGAACGAATCGTAGGGTGGGCAAAGCGAAGCGTGCCCACCGCCACGAGCCGAGTACGGAGGGTGGGCACGCTGCGCTTTGCCCACCCTACGCTTCTGATTTGCCCGTCGGGCAATTACACACCACCGTCGTTCCCGCGAAAGCGGGGACCCATAACCACAGGTGATTGTTGTGGCGCGAGCAAGCGGTTGCGGCGGAGCAGACTACAAACGCTTGTGGTTAGGTGTCCCGAGTCCCGGCTACGCCAAGGCTTCGCTGCGGCGCGCAAGCCCGGGACGGCGGGAGAGGGCTCGGTCGGCTGCGTCGACCGTGGCTGCCTCCCGGTTTTGATCCTGATCGAGCTCAGCAGCATCGCGGCGACGATCATCACCAGGATTCCACCAAGGCTGAGCGCAATCTGCATTGCAAGCCCATCCGAGATGTCGAGCAGCGCCACGTGGCTGGCGAACGCCAGCAGAACGCCGAGGCAATAGATTGGAAGCGAGTTCGCGCCACAGCGTATCGCGCCGCGCATCACCGGCGTCGCCAGCCCTCGCCAATTGTGAGGCACAAACCATGCAGCCAAAACCGCAAGAGCCAGAAAATGCAGCAGTCGCAATGGACTGAGATTCGATTTGTCCATTGGGAAAAGCAGATTCGTCAGGGTCTGCGGGAGCAGCGGTTCCAGCGGCTTGATGCTCGAGCTCAATGCGACGATCAGGCTGAAAACCAGATAGAGAACGGCCAGGACCAGCGCCGCGCGCGAGGTCACCCACGGCCGGAATCTGTTTCCCTCGATGACCCACCAGGCGCCAAGCACAAGCAGAAGCTGCCAGGCAAGGGGATTGAAGAACCAGACGTTGTGCGGCCAGGCGGGCACGGTCCAGCCGAAGACGTGCACGAGCCCATAAAGCAACACCGAGGCGCCAAGCGTCACGTTCGGTACGCGCAACAGCAGCCACAGAAGCGGCGCGAACAGGACGTGATAAATCACGAAAACCGGCAAGATGTCGGTGTTGACGGGACGGTATTGCAGGATCGCAGCGTGCGCGAGCGCCGCGCCCGGATGCTCCAACAGGATGCGCGTATTGGTCGCGTCGGCAAGATGGTCGCTGCCTGCAAGGTAAACCATGATGACGCAAGCGAGCGTGAGCAGCAAAGATGCAGCATATATGTCCCATCCTCGCCGCAGCGAACGGCTGAGCACGCCGCTCCAGCCCTCGCGCTGACGCGCCCTGCCGTAGGCCAGCGCGCAGGTCACGCCCGACACGAACATGAATACTTCCGCGGCATCGCTGAAGCCGTAGTGGCGCAGTGTCAGCCAACTTCCGATGTTGTCGGGGACATGGTCGAGAAAAATGCACCATAGTGCGATGCCGCGGCAGGCATCGATCCGCAGGTCGCGGCCAAACCCCTCGAGTTCCGGCGGCGACTCGTCAGCCAATCGCTTCGAGATGTGAGTTCGATCATGCATCTGGTTACTCTGTCCAGCGTGCGAGCGCGCTCTCGGTCGGACACAGGTCGACGAGACAGCCGATGCGGTTACGAGGCCCGGCTATCGGATGGCTTGGGCTTCTTTCGTGGCGGGGCGGTCGTCCCCACCGCTAACCCGATCACCAGGGCCGGCAGGATCGCCGGCGTCGCAATTCGCTTCCCGGATTTCGTCGTTCGCAACCGGGATCAGAAGCTGCTGTCGCATTTCGGCGAGGCGGGCGCGGCAATATTCGCGGTAAAGCAGGTCTAATATGATGGACATGATCGAATCCTCGCTTGATCATCACCGTCGACATCCCACGCATTTCGCCCGCGGCCGAAAATGACCTGTGCCGGGGGAGTTGGTTTCCGACGAGATCTGATGACGATTTTCGCGCCGCCAAAGTACGAAACGAAATCGGTATCAGCGGACATCCAAGTGCTGCAGATCGATCTGCACCGCGGATCGTTGAGTTCGATCAATCGCGAACAACGTGGTAAAGCTGAACCAGCGCTTGCAGGCACCGGCGATTTCTAAAAATGGGCGTGATGGCGGCAACGAGAAATAGAGTTGTC
The DNA here is from genome assembly GCF_055413685.1 of Bradyrhizobium sp. LeoA1Lang. Taxonomy (NCBI): domain Bacteria; kingdom Pseudomonadati; phylum Pseudomonadota; class Alphaproteobacteria; order Hyphomicrobiales; family Nitrobacteraceae; genus Bradyrhizobium; species Bradyrhizobium sp. LeoA1Lang. The sequence goes on from NZ_JBVAPG010000007.1 coordinate 19,939, forward strand.
ACGGCTATCTCTCCTTAAAGGAGATTTTTGACGTCGACTTTCGCAATAATATTATGGGTCTAATTTTCTGGCCGCCAAGTGAGCCAATTCACATCAGCATCGATCACGGGTGAGTGAGACTAGCAGGCGGACGCTGTGGTTTCTTGGACTGCTGCGCACCGCATAAACGAAGGTTGGTGCGCGAATTGCAAACTACACATGCCGGCATCATTGTTGGAGCGCTTTATCCGAATGTTTTATCAACGCTGGGAGAGTGGCCATGTCTACCGGCGCAACCGATTTCGTATCGTATCGATTCTCGACGCGCGAGCTCCCGGAGCGGATTCGCATCCCGATGTGGCGCGAGAATTTTGGTCGAACCATAGTCCACGCCGATATCGAGCCTTCATCGGAGGTGCCGTTTCAGGCCGAAGCGACATTACACGCCCTTCAGGGGTTGCGCATGCTCTCCTTGAAGGGTTCAGCAATGCGCTTCAAGCGGTCGCAAACGAACATTGTTGATGGTGATGACTCGATCGGCCTCATCGTCAGTCTGCCCGGCAGGAGTCAGCTATCGCAGCGCGGCCAGGAGTTCGAGCTCCGCGGCGGCGATGCAACGGCGATTCTGCATTCGGAGCCCGTCGCTGTCACCTATCTGGAAGGATTGCAATTTGGTCTGGCCTTGCCGCGCGATGCGCTTGCGTCGCGCGTGACCGAGGTCGACGACCTCACCATGCGGCCGATTTGTCGCCGAACCGAAGCGCTCCGACTTCTCATGACTTATGTGAAGTTGGCATTGAAGGAGGACGCTCTAGCTGCCCCTAAGCTACGTGATGCGATCGTTAGTCACATCCACGATCTCGCGGCGCTCGCAATCAGCGAGCACGCTCCCTTGGGCGAGAGCAACGCGAGCGCAGTCATGGCTGCGCGCCACAGCGCCGCCCTCGACCATATCGCGGCGCACTTTCAGGACCCGGAGCTCACCCTGGAGGTGGTAGCCGATAGGCAGGGCATCTCTCCTCGTTATCTGCAGCGCCTGATGGCGTCATCCGGAACGTCGTTCACGGGGCGCGTGAATGAGTTACGGCTCCAAAAGGCGTTTATGCTGCTGTTCCAGCCCCAGGACAACGCGCGGCGAATTTCCGACATCGCGCTGGAAGTCGGCTTCTCGGATATTTCGCATTTTAACCGGCTATTCCGCGCCCGCTTCGGCGATTCGCCACGCCGCGTGCGCAGCCGGAGGGGGTAATGGTGCGTGACACGTGACCCCGATCCGCGGGTGCCGCGAGCAGTGCGGCGCTGGCGTCGCGCAACACTTGCATCTGTCGTAGGGTGGGCAAAGCGCAGCGTGCCCACCGCCACGAGCGGAGTGTCGATGGTGGGCACGCTTACGCTTTGCCCACCCTACGCGGCTGCGCTCACTCAATCATTGCCGATGGTTTCGCCGAACAGCTCCCAGGTTTCGCCATTGAAGCGCTGCAGGCGCATGGCTTCGATCGGGAAGTAATCGGTCGGTGATGTCCTGAGCTTGATGCCGGGCAGCAACATCGGCAGCGTCACGTCGAGATTGGCGGCCTGCTTCATGATGTTCTCGTGCGTCAGCTCGTCGCCGCACTGCTTGAGCACCTGCACGGTTGCTTCCGCCACGACATAGCCGTAGACGATGAGCTGGTCCTGCATGTTGCCGTCAGGAAAATAGGTCTTCATGAACGCAAGCCATTCCTGGACGTCCTTGTCGTCCTTCCACTGTGGATCGTTCGGATCCTTCAGCGAGTAGGACGAGATGATCCCTTTCGCATGGTCGAAGCCGGCGGGCTTCAGCACCGAGGAGACCGAGGTCGAGGTCGCGGCCAGGAAGAACATGTCCGGCTTCCAGCCGATCTCGCCGACCTTGCGGATCGCCTGCGCCGCCTGTTTCGGGATCGCATGCATGAACAGCACGTCCGCGCCGGATGATTTCAGCTTCACGATCTGGCTGTCGATGGTCGGATCGGTGGATTCATAGGTCGCTTCCGCCACGATCATCTTGGCGTGCTCCGGCCCCAGCCCCTTCTTGAAGCCGTTGCCGTAATCCTTGCCGGCGTCGTCGTTCTGGTAAAACAGCGCGATCTTCGCGTCCGGCTTGTTCTTCAGCACGTATTTTGCGTAGACCGCGGTCTCGGCCTGGTAGGAAGGCTGGAAGCCGATCGAATAGGGGAAGTGCTCGTGGTCGCCCCACAGCGTCGCGCCGGCGCCGACGAAGAGCTGCGGCACCTTCTTGTCGTTGAGATATTTGCGTACGCTCAATCCCGTCGGCGTGCCCAGCGGGTTGAGGATCGCGGCCACTTCCTCCTGCTCGACCAGCTTGCGGGTCTGCTCCACGGTCTTGGGCGGGCTGTAGGCATCGTCGAGGCTGATCAGGTTGATCTTGCGTCCGTTGAGGCCGCCCTTGTCGTTGATCATCTTGAAATAGGCGAGCTGGGTCTTCGCGATGACGCTGTAGGCCGAGGCCGGCCCGCTGTAGGGCGAGGTCTGGCCGAGCCGGATCTCGGTGTCGGTCACCCCCGGACCATATTTCTTCTCCGCCGCCGCGGCCGCCGATGTCACGAGCGCCGCAATCGCGACGAGCGCCTGCCATTTCATTGTCTCTCTCCCTTGCTCTTTGTTCTGCTTGTTGTCGGATCGAGCCCGCCGCACGCGCGGCGTGTCGACACGATGAGCAAACCAGCCGGCGGAGACCGTGACAAGCGCGCGGGCAGGGAGGTTGCGTCGCGGCGGATGCATGCGATTACCGGCGCATGCCGCGGGAAGGAATTACGCTTGCGCCCGTCATTCCGGGGCGCGCGAAGCGCGAGCCCGGAATCCATTTCGCCGTCTACGCCTGCGGCCCGATGGATTCCGGGCTCGTCCTTCGGACGCCCCGGAATGACAAGCGCGGTTTGCGGGTCGAGCCGGAGACGACGGCGCCACACCTCACGCCGCTTCCGGCGGGGCCTGCTCGGTCGGCGCTTCCGGCATTGGGAAGGTCTTGTACTGCTTCGGCAGGTTGATCGGCCGATAGTCCTTCACCGCGTCCATGCGCTTGATCACGGATTCGTGGATCACGGCATCATCAGGGATCAGCCGCGGCTCGGCGTCGGGGATGTAGAAGCCGAAATGCGATTTGCGCTCCGGCCATTCCTTGTAGGTGGCCTTCTTCGGCAGGTATTCCATCATGCGCCAGCCCCAGGTCATCGGGTCGTGCATCTCGCCCGCGACGTCGGGCTTGACGTAAGTGAACGGGCTGCCCCTGCGCTGCACGCCCCAGGCGAGCTGCTTCACCATCTGCATGTTCACCGTGAGCCCGGACTTCGTGGCCTCCTCTAACATCCAGAGCAGCGGATATTTCGACAGCGCGCTTTGCGCTTCCGGATAGCCGCCGCCGATGTCGCCATGCGCGCCGGCGAACCACACCTGCAAAATGTCCTGAGCTTCGGCCTTCTCATCGGGGATGAAGCGGTTGCTGAAGAAGAGCTGCGGCTCGTCATACTTCTTCAGGCGGAACATGCAGCGCCGCTCGTCGATCGAGATCGCCTGGCGGAAGATCCTGATGCTCGGATTGTGCAGCGTGAAGGCGAGCTCTTCCAGGCTCGGCCAATAGAGCCGGTCCGGCCTCGGCACGAAGACGCTCGCGACCGTATCCCAAACGCCGACGAAGCGGATGGTCGGCCAGCGCACGGAGAGAATGCGCGCGAACTGCGCCGCATTGTCGTAGCGGTCCTTCGGCAGCGGCCCGAACTCGTCGCTCGCCGGCCGTTGCAGCCTGGCGTCCGTGCCCGCTTTGCCGTCATCGGAGAACTGCTTGTAGGCGGTGAGCCCGCTGCCGGCGAGGTTGACCTGTTCCGGCGAGATCAGCCCGATCTTGTGGATCAGCCCGGCCAGCACCCGCACGGTATAGGCGCCGCGCGAGAAGCCGAACAGGTAGACCGCATCGCCGTCCTGGTAATGGTGGACCAGGAATTCATAGGCCGCGAGCACATTGTCATCGAGCCCGTAGCCGGTGGTGAGCCCCAGGATCGCATTGAAATCCTGCTTCAGCTTGCGCCACGGATCCGGCCGCGCCAGCGTGCCGACGCCGGGATCGTAATAGACGAACTGCCGCGGCGACGTCTTCTCCGTCTTGCGCAGGCAGCGATAGAGCTTCAGGACGTTGGAAATGTTCTCGTTGATCTCGTTCCCGGTCCCATCGCAGCAAATCACGATGTTTCGCATGGCGTGCCCTCCCCTGCTACCTCAGCGAGTATAGCGCAGATTCGGGAATTTGGATGACGCCGCTTGCCCGCGATCGGTGCGTCCGGCGCAAGCGCAACGCGATCCCCCACGAACGATTCTCCGAATTTGCGGTTGCGGTGACTTGTCAAGACAACCAAGCCGGGGCAAGTAGTAGATCTTACGTGGTGGCAGGGGACAAAGCTTAATCCCGAACGTCTTGTTTGGCGGATTTGGTTTGACGGATTTCATGGATGGCGTGAGGTTCGAGCGCTGCGGTTTCTGGCGCCGCGCGCTGGCGTGGCTGATCGATGCCGTCATCGTCGCGCTGATCGTGCAATTGCTGGCTTATGCGCTGTTTCCGCTGACTGGTGGGCGGGTGCAGTATGTCAGCGGCTTTGCCTTGAGCTATTGCGACAACCTCGATGCGGTGCCGGACGGCGTCGCACTGCCGATCGGCTTCAAGGTCGCTTCGATCACCGCTTGTTCGCACGGCGTGTTTTCGCTCACCTCGGCGCGCATTCTCACGATCTCCGAGGTTCAGCAGGATCGTGCGGTGACGGTGAGGCAGATCCTCCATCTGCTCGACGAGCAGGGCAAACCGTTCATTGGGCCGACGCTTGACAGCGTGATGGTGGTGGTCCTGCTGCTGTTGCGTTTCTGGTTCGATCTTGGCCGCGGCACGCCCGGCCGCCGGATCTGCCGCATTCGCCTCGCGGATGCCGTCAGCGGCCGGCGTCCGCCGGCACTTGCGGCGGTCGGCAAGCGCTATGCCGCGCAGGCGCTGCCGCTGTTCCCGCTTGTCATCTGGGAATCGCTGCGGTGGCTGATGATGAGCGACCCGGAACAGATCGGTCGGGTGTGGTCGACCGTGTACACTTTTGCACCCGCCGTGGCCGTGTTGATCGCGCTGACCCAGGCAATCCCCGCGATCGTCAGTCGCAGGGAGGCCTACTATGACCGCTTCGCGGCAACCAGCGTGCTACGCCTCGATACGAGTGGCGCGTTGATCCCGCTTGCCGTCGTCGGCCCGCTTGTGCCGCCGCCATTGCCGCTGCCGGGCAGCTATTTCGTGCGGCACTGGCGCGGCCAGCTCTCCCTGCCAATCGCCTATTGGGTCAACGGCACCATTCTTGGAATCGTTGTCGCCATCATGACCCGCATGTTCAGGGCCGCCGTCGTTTTCTATGCGGACGCGCATCCGCTGGCGTGGCTGGCGGCGGTCGCCGGGGTATTGCTGCTGAGCCTTCTGTTCACGGTATGGCAGTTCGTCGGCATCTGGCGCTCGGCGACACGCTACATCGAAAGCGGCCGGGGGTTCTGGGGCGGCGCCGCCAAGACGATGATAGTGCTGGCCGTGTTGCGCCTTGCCTATGATCTCCTGTTCATGACCGGGCCGCAGCTTGCCGGTACTTACGAATACGTCGTGGACGACAGGCTGGTCGGCCCGCATCAGTTCGAGGTGGTGGCGGACGGCGAGGGGCTGGAATTCACCGGCGGTATCACCTTCGGCGTCGCAGACGAGCTTCAAAACCTGCTCGATGCGGGCAAGGTGAAGTGGGTGGTGCTCAATTCGAACGGCGGCCGCATCCGCGAAGCGCAGAGGATGTCTGACATGATCAAGGCGCGCGGACTGTCGACGTCGGTCGCGGAAAGATGCCTGTCCGCCTGCACCATCGTGTTTCTCGGCGGCAAGGAGCGCATGATGAACGACGACGCACTGCTCGGTTTCCACCAGCCGACATTCCTCGGCATGACCGCCCGCCAGCGCCGCGACGCGATCGCCGAGGAGGTGACGCGCCTGCAGAGCCTCGGCCTGAGCCGCAATTTCGCCGAACGCGCCAATGTCATGCCGCCAAGCGGCATGTGGTATCCCGAACCCGACGAATTGCTGCGCGAGAAGGTAGTGACCCTGATCATAGGGCCGCCGCCTGAGCTCGCATCGCCTCCGCCATCGACGCGCAGCCCATCCTGGGCGCTGACCGCACCACCCGCGTCGCCATCGGTGTTTCCGCCGCCCGGTGCCGTGCAGATTCCGGCCGACGTGATGAAGCGGCTGACGCCGGATGCCGCGTCGGACGGAATGAAGGCCGGCGAGGGCACGGCGAAGTAGCGAAGCGGAGTGTTTCGACTGCTTAGACCGGGGCGCATACCGAGTAGTCCCGGGTGCAGCCGTTCACAACAAAATGGCCGGCTCCTTCGAGCCGGCCATTCGAAACTCTGAGCCGTTAAGCTGGCGTAACCGAGTCTACGCTCAGCTCGCCTTCTTCTCCGCAGCCGCTGCCTGCTTCTTCTCGATCTGCCGCTTCAGCTCAAGCGCGCGCGGCGAGAGATGTGCCGCATTCGCCTTCCGAAGGAACGCATCGAGGCCGCCGTTGTGGTCGACGCTCTTGATCGCATTCGAGGAGACGCGCAGGCGGATGTTGCGGCCGAGCGATTCCGACTGGAAGGTGATGTTGCAGAGGTTCGGCAGGAAACGCCGCTTGGTCTTGATGTTCGAGTGGCTCACCTTGTGGCCCACTTGCGGGCCCTTGGCCGTCAGTTCACAGCGCCGCGACATTGTTCAAATCCTCTTCCATCCCCGCTTAACCAACAGCGCGCGCCGCGCGCGGCGGGGGTCCAATTCAACGTCCATTTTCCAGGAACGGCGGACGTATAGGGGGTGAGCCGCAAAGCGTCAAGGTTTTATAGCTTTCAGAGCCTCGTTCCCTGGCTCCGAAACCCTTAGTTCGGCACGTTTTCTTTGCGCCAGCCGGTAAAACGCTATGGAGCCCAAAACCTGCACGTTCACAAGGCTGTTCAGCGGTTTAACCTACCATATAAAGGGCGTATTCAGGCTCGTAAGGTGGTTCCGTTTTCGCCCGCGTTGCTTGCCGGTCATTTCTTCCCAAATGATCTCTGGCGCCGACGACAGGATCGTTAAGTTTGTGAGCATTTTCAGCAGTTTTCTGCCCTCCGTGAGGGAATCCTGGCTGTTGTGCGCCGGCGCGCTGTTCATGCTGTTGCCGGAGGGCGCACTCGCGCAGGGCCGGCTGGATGCGCAGTACGAGGCCTCGCTGGCCGGTATCGCTGTCGGCAAGGGAAGCTGGACCATCGAGATCGGCGACGACACCTTTTCCGCGATGGCGCAGGGCGGTACCGCCGGGCTGCTCAAGGCGTTTGCCGGCGCCGGCGGGGTGGGCGGGTCCCAGGGGCGCGTGGTCAATGGCGCGCTGGTGGCATCGGGCTATACCGTCAACTACAACAGCTACAAGAAATCCGAGGTCATCCGGATGGCGCTCGGCGGCGGCAACATCAGGGAAACCGTGATCGAGCCGGAACCGCCGGTCGATCCGAACCGGATCCCGGTCACCGAGGCCCACAAGAAGAACGTGTTCGATCCGATGACCGGCTCGCTGCTGCGAGTGCCGGGCACGGGCGAACTGATGAGCCCGGATAGCTGCCGCACCAGCGCGGGCATTTTCGACGGCCGGCTGCGCTACGATTTGAAGCTCGATTTCAAGCGCGTGGAAATGGTCAAGGCGGAGAAGGGCTATCAGGGCCCGGCGCTGGTCTGTGCGATCTATTTCACGCCGATCGCGGGCTATATCCCCGACCGTCCCGTGATCAAGTATCTCGCCGAAGCGCGCAACATGGAGATCGCCTTCGTGCCGATCGCGGGCACGCGCATCCTGATCCCGTACCGCGTCAAGATCCCGACGCCGTTCGGGCTGGCCATGCTGGAGGCGACGTCGTTCGTGACGTCGGCCACGCCGCCGCGGGTGGCGAAGACGCAGTGAGGCTGCGCACCGTCATTCCGGGGCATCGCGAAGCGATGAGCCCGGAATCCATTTCTCCGCTGGTGCATGTGGCCCAATGGATTCTCTGATGTGCAAGAGCACATCATAGCTCGTCCTGCGGACGCCCCGGAATGACGGAGAAACAGGAATCCTGTTGACTCTTTGCCGCTTCTGATTCGACTCCGCGTCTTAACGATTTTAAGGAATTTGCCCGGGCCGTGACCATCCTCAAACCCCATCTAGTGCTGGAACTGAAGCGCCGCCGCGACATGTTGCGGTGAACGGAGGAGAACAGCAGTGGAGTCAGCGATTCGGCCGCGATTCGTTCTAGACTCGTTCCGAAGCTTAAGCCGCGGCGGAGGGGCCGTCGCATTGTGAGACAATTTTTTGCGGAAGTGCCGGCACATGAACAGCTTTATCCCCCTCACCCTGAGGAGGTCGCGCGAGCGACTGTCTCGAAGGGCGAGGGCCCCCGATGCCTATGGCAAGCGGGAATGCATGGATATATCCGGACCTCATCCTTCGAGACGTGCGTTCCGCGCTCCTCAGGATGAGGAACTGAGATAGCGTTCGCGGCCGACAAGCACCAAGAAAAGTACCAAGAACATCATGGCTCTTTCCTCTCCTCCCTTCGCCCATGAGCGCGCGCCCGGCGCCGGCGTCACCGCCGTGCTCGGGCCGACCAATACCGGCAAGACGCATCTCGCCATCGAGCGCATGCTTGGGCATTCGTCCGGGCTGATCGGGCTGCCGCTGCGGCTCTTGGCGCGCGAGGTCTACAACAAGATCGCCGATCGCGCTGGGCCCGAGAGCGTCGCGCTGATCACCGGCGAGGAGAAGATCAAGCCGAAGTCGCCGCGCTTCTGGGTCTCGACGGTCGAGGCGATGCCGCGCGATCTCGACGTCTCGTTCCTTGCGGTCGACGAGATCCAGATCGCGGCCGATCTCGAGCGCGGGCATGTCTTCACCGACCGCATCCTCAATCGGCGCGGCCGCGATGAGACGCTGCTGCTGGGGGCTGCGACGATGCGTCCCATCATCGAGCGGCTGCTGCCCGGCGCCTCCATCATCACAAGGCCAAGGCTCTCGACGCTCGAATTCGCCGGCGACCGCAAGATCACGCGGCAGCCGCGGCGCACCGCGATCGTCGCGTTCTCGGCGGACGAGGTCTATGCGATCGCGGAATTGATCCGCCGCCAGCATGGCGGCGCGGCGGTCGTGCTCGGCTCGCTCTCGCCGCGCACGCGCAATGCGCAGGTCGCGATGTTCCAGAACGGCGACGTCGATTACCTCGTCGCCACCGACGCCGTCGGCATGGGGCTGAATCTCGACGTCGATCACGTCGCCTTTGCCTCCGACCGCAAATACGACGGCTATCAGTTCCGCCGCCTGACGCCGGCCGAGTTCGCGCAGATCGCCGGACGCGCGGGGCGCGCGACGCGCAATGGTACCTTCGGCACCACGGGACGCTGCGCGCCGTTCGAGCCGGAACTGGTGAACGCGCTGCAGAACCACACCTTCGACAGCGTGAAAATGCTGCAATGGCGCAATTCGAAGCTGGATTTCTCCTCGCTCGGCAGCCTGCAGGTCTCACTGTCGCTGCCGCCTTCGCATGAGGTGCTGACGAGGGCGCCGATCGCGGAAGACATGCGCGTGCTCGACCATGCCGCGCGCGATGCCGAGGTGCGCGACATGGCGCATGGCGCTACCGCCGTCGAGCGGCTATGGGAGACTTGTCAGATACCCGATTACCGAAAGCTGTCGCCGGCTGCCCATGCCGAGCTTGTGACCACGGTTTACGGCTTCCTGATGCAAAAGGGGCGTATTCCCGATGCATGGTTTGCCGCCCAGGTCGATCAGGCCGACCGCGTCGACGGCGACATCGACACGCTGTCGGGCCGGATTGCTCAGGTGCGCACCTGGACCTTCGTGGCGAACCGGCCGGACTGGCTGTCCGATCCCGAACATTGGCAGGGGATCACGCGCGAGCTCGAAAATAAATTATCCGATGCGCTGCATGAACGGCTCACGGAGCGTTTCGTTGATCGGCGTACCAGTGTATTGATGCGCCGCCTGCGGGAGAACTCTGTTTTGAATACTGAAATCGGCAAGACCGGCGAAGTCATCGTCGAGGGGCATGTGATCGGCCGGCTCGACGGATTCACTTTTGCGCCTGACGCGGCGGAAGCGGGCTCAGATGCCAAGGCGCTGCAGGCCGCAGCGCAGCAGGTGCTGGCGCGCGAGATCGACACGCGGGCCGAGAAACTGAGCGCCGCACCGGACGAAACCTTCGTGCTGACCTCCGACGGCACCATCCGCTGGACCGGCGATGCGGTGGCCAAACTCGTCGCGGCCGACGACGCGCTGCATCCGCGCTTGCGCATCATCTCCGACGAGCGGCTGACCGGCGCGCCGCGCGAGGCCGTGCAGAACCGGCTCGATCTCTGGCTCAAGACGCATATTACGAAATTGCTCGGGCCGCTGTTCGACCTGTCGAAGGCGGAGGATCTGCAAGGCATTGCACGCGGCATCGCGTTCCAGCTCGTGGAAGCGCTCGGCGTGCTGGAGCGGACCAAGATCTCGTCCGAGATGAAGGATCTCGACCAGCCCTCGCGGGCGACGCTGCGCAAGTATGGCGTGCGGTTCGGCGCCTATCACATCTACTTCCCGCAGCTCCTGAAGCCGGCGGCGCGGGCGCTGGCCTCGCTGCTCTGGGCCGAGAAGCAGGACAATGTCGATCTCTCGGCGCTCTCCAATGTGCAGCATCTGGCGTCGAGCGGGCGCACCTCGTTCCCGATCGACAAGGCACTGCCGCGCGATGCCTATCGCGTGCTCGGCTACAAGCAGTGCGGCGAGCGCGCGGTGCGCGTCGACATCCTGGAGCGGCTGGCGGACCTGATCCGTCCCGCGCTGGCCTGGCGCGAGGGCTCGGCCGGCGAGAAGCCCGCGGGCGCGTTCGACGGCCGCGGCTTCGTGGTGACGCAGGCGATGACCTCGCTCACCGGCTCGGCGGGCGAGGATTTCGCCTCGGTCCTGCGCGCGCTCGGCTATCGCATGGAACGCCGCCCGCCCCCGCCGCCGAAGCCGGTGGAAGTGGTCGAGACAGTGTCCGCCGAGACCCCGCCGGTGGAAGCGCCCGCCGAGGCTGCGGCGGAGGCACCGGTGGAAGAAGTAGCCGCCGAGCTGCCCGCGTCCGATGAGGTTAGCCCGTCAGCGGCGCTCTTGCCCGAAGTTACCCTGGCGCCCGCGCCGAGCGAGGAACCAGCGGCTGCCGCCGCAGAGCCCATCGCTGAAGCGCAGCCGGAACCGGAAGCGACTGAGGCGCGGGCAGAGCCGGTGGCTGAAGCGCAGCCGGAGCCTGAGGCGATCGAGCCGCAGGCAGATCCAGTCGCCGAAGTACAGGCGGAGTCAGCCATTCCCGTAGAGGTCCCTGCCGACGCGTCGGCAGAGCCGATGCCAACGGAGGCTATAGCCGAGGCTGCAGCCGGTGCCGAGGAAGCCGCACCTGCCGAAGCAGTCGCCGCGCCCGCCGCAGCCGAGACCCCGGCCGAACCGCAACTGGTCGAAGTCTGGCGCCCCGGCGGCCGCTCCGAGGAGCGTCGCCCGCGCCATGACCGCAACCGCCACCGCCATCAGCCGCGCGAGGGCGCGCAGGGCGCGGCCGCAGCGGGCGAAGGTGCCGATGGCGCGCAGCGCGACCAGCAGCGCCGTGGCCGCCGCCATCACGAATTCCGCAAACCCCGTGAGGACGCGCCCCCCGCGGAAGCAGCCGCTGCAGCCGCCAGCAATGGCGCCCCGCGCGAGGACAAAGGCGGGCGCCGCGAGCGCTTCGAGGGCAAGGGCCGCGACCGCGACAATGATCGCCGCCGCGATAAATTCTCCGGCGACCGCAAGGATCGCGACCGTGGCGACCGCGAGCGCGGCGGCCGTGATTTCCGCGACAAAGGCGGCCGCGACAAGGGGCGCGAGAGCGGCCCGGCGCTCCGCCAATATGCGAGTTCGGCGCCGCGCGAACGCGAGCGCGCGATCGATCCGAATTCGCCGTTCGCAAAACTCGCGGCGCTGAGGGAACAGCTCGCCGGCAACCGCAAGGATTGAGCCGCGCCAAACAGAGAACATGAGGCCGATTGGAGCGTCAGCGTCTCGATAAATGGCTGTGGCATGCGCGGGTGGTGAAGGCGCGCACCAGCGCCGCCGCGCTGGTCGAGGCCGGCCATGTCCGCATCAACGGCGTGCGCGAGAGCACGCCCGGACACGCGGTCAAACCGGGCGACGTGTTGACCATCGCGCTCGATCGCAGCGTGCGCGTGCTGAAGGTGATCGGCTTCTCCGAGCGGCGGGGCGACGCCACCGCCGCACGGGTGCTGTATGAGGATTTGCAGAGCCGCGCCGAGTGATTATCTCGGGGAGGCGATCAGTTGCCTGAAAACACGGCGCCGAACCGGCTTGCTTATCTTGCAGCAGCGGTTCTCCTGCGCTACGCAATTTTTGAAACGCAACCCTGAAAGAATGAATCCGCTTTCGGAGTCTTTGGTTCGGAGTCCTGGATGACCTACGTCGTCACTGAAAACTGCATCAAGTGCAAATATACTGATTGCGTCGAGGTCTGCCCCGTCGATTGTTTCTACGAGGGTGAGAACATGCTGGTCATCCATCCCGAGGAATGCATCGATTGCGGCGTCTGCGAACCGGAATGCCCGGCGGATGCGATCAAGCCGGATACCGAGCCGGGCCTGGAGAAGTGGCTCGAGGTCAACAGCGAATACGCCAAGAGCTGGCCCAACATCACCCAGAAGAAGGACTCGCCCCCGGACGCCAAGGAGTTCGACGGGCAGGAGGGCAAGTTCGAGAAATATTTCTCTGCGAACCCCGGAAGTGGCGACTGATTCGCGCGCTGCCCTGCCGGATCGATACCGTATTCAGGCGGGGAATCGCGCCATCGTTTAACCCTAATGACAGGGTTATGACCGTTAGCATCTGCAGGCGGCAGGATTCGGCCCTAAATCATTGATTTTTGCGGAAAATGTGCTATATTAGGCACATTGCCAGAGCCGAACCCGGCCATCCCCGATCCTTGGCCCCGTTCGTTTCCGCAAAAACATCGAACAGGGGCGTGGCAGTTTCCGCGCGCAGGCTGTGTCACAGAAAACGCGTAAAAAGAGTGCTTCCAAATCGTCAAAGAAAGCCGCTGCAGTTGCCCGCAGCGCAGTCAAAGGTCGTGCCAGGGCGTCCGTGAAGGAGGCCCGTAAGGCTGCGGCTACAAAGTCCTCGAAGAACAAAAGAAGCGTGATGCCAGAAAAGACTGCCAAAACTGCCGCGAAAGCGACAGCTCCCAAGACCATTGCTTCGAAAGTCGCCGCCAAGACCGCCCCTAAGGCCGCAGCGCCTGCGCCAAAGGCCGCCGTCAAGCCGGCCGCGAAGCCGGTTGCGGCCCCGCGCGTCGAGGAGCCGAAGAAGGTTGTCACCCAGCGCCAGGGCTTCAAGGCCAACGAATTCGTGGTCTATCCGGCCCATGGAGTCGGCCAGATCCTCGCGATCGAGGAGCAGGAGATCGCGGGCGCCAAGCTGGAACTTTTCGTCATCAGCTTCATGAAGGACAAGATGACGCTTCGCGTGCCCACCGCGAAGGTCGCCAATGTCGGCATGCGCAAATTGTCCGACCCGGCGCTGGTCAAGAAGGCGCTGGAGACGCTGAAAGGCCGTGCCCGCGTCAAGCGCACGATGTGGTCGCGCCGGGCGCAGGAATACGAAGCCAAGATCAATTCGGGCGATATCGTCGCGATCGCGGAAGTGGTGCGCGATCTCTATCGTTCGGAATCGCAGCCCGAGCAGTCCTACTCTGAACGCCAGCTCTATGAAGCGGCGCTCGACCGGCTGTCGCGCGAGATCGCGGTGGTGCAGCACTCGACCGAGACCGAAGCGATCAAGGAGATCGAGAGCCAGCTCGCCAAGAGTCCGCGCCGCGGCGCGGCCAAGGCTGAAGAAGCCGGCGCTGAGGGAGACGGTGAAGGCGATGCCGACGATCTCGACGGCGACAGCGACGACGCGACCGTCGCCGATGAGGCGGCATAAGCAGCCAGCAAAGATTTGCAGCGAAAAGCCCGGCCAAGCGGCCGGGCTTTTTGTTTGAGTGTCGCGAATTGAGGCCGAGGGGCCTACATCCAACTTCGCCTTGGAGCCCGCCCAGTTGCGGGACCAATCACCTGTACCTTGTCAGGCGGCCGGTCGCTGTGCGGCGGCCGGAAGAACATTCTGATTTAGCCTGAACAGGTTGCCGGGATCGTACTGCGCCTTAAGCGCCGCGAGACGAGCGTAGTTCGGGCCGTAGGCGCCGGACACGCGATCGCTCTCATCCTCCGGCATGAAGTTGACGTAGACGCCGCCGGTTGCGTGCGGCGCTGTTTCAGCAAACAGCTTGCGCGCCCAGGTAATCGAGCGTTGCTCGTCGCCCGGGTCACGCCACCGCGTATGGACGTTCATGACAAATCTGGCGTCGCGGTGGGGGAACGCCGTCGCGTCGACAGCCACGCGGCTGGTGGCGCCGCCGAGCTGACCAATGAAAATCTCGCACTCTCCGGTCGGCAGGCTCTTCGTATGGCTTACGAGCGTGTCGAAGAGGCCGTCGCTGAGCTCGGTGAAATTGTGCGACTTCCAGTAATTGTAGGCTCCGGGCGTGAGCAACGGGTCGAACGCGCTCTGCCAGCTCGCGAAGGGCTGCATGCCGATCACGTCGGCAACCGGCTCCCCAAGCGCGCGTAACGGTTCCAGGGCGCGGTTACCCTCGTCCTCGCCACCCGTGTAGCAGACGGCGAACGCGACGATCTCCTTGCCGTGCATCTCGGCAGGCAAGAATGGCAGCGGTGGCGCCTGTCGGAGCACCACCCAGATCGTGAGCTCGTCCGACGCCTTGGCGGCGACGTCGCGGTAGCCCGCAAGGAGCTCGTTCGCCCGTGCAAAGGGATGGATGATGAGTCCAGCCAACACCATTGGGCCGACCGGATGCAGGCGAAACTCGAACGAGCTCACCGCGCCGAAATTGGCACCGCCTCCGCGCAGCGCCCAGAGCAGGTTAGCGTCCTCGGCCTCGCTCGCCCGCACGAGTCCGCCGTCGGCCGTCACCACGTCGGCCGAGATGAGGTTATCAGCGGCAAGCCCCAACTTGCGGCTGAGCCAGCCGAAGCCGCCGCCCAGCGTTAATCCCGCAACGCCAGTCGTCGAGTTGATGCCGAGGGGGGTGGCAAGGCCAAAAGCCTGCGCCTCCTTGTCGAATTCGCCAAGCGTTGCGCCTGGCTCTACGCGCGCAGTGCGGTTAAGCGGATCGATCCGGACCGAACGCATCAGCGAAAGATCGATCAGCAGCCCGCCTTCACAAACGGCATTGCCTGCGATGTTGTGACCGCCGCCACGCACGGCGAGCAAGAGTCCGTGGTCGCGCGCAAACCGCACGGCGCGCATGATGTCTGCAGCTCCTTTGCAGCGTACGACTGCGCCCGGGTGGCGGTCGATCATCGCATTCCAGATCGTGCGTGCCTCCTCGTAGCCCGGCTCGTTGGGCAGGCAGACATCGCCCCGCAATGTTTGCCGAAAGGCATCTATCGCATCGCTTGCAAACGCAATCGCCCCGCCCTGCAGCGAGGCCAGCCGGATCTCCGTCATGGCATCTCCTCCGTAACTAGCGGTGACTGTTTTTCGGGCCAGCATTTTCTGGCCGAGATCAATAAAGAGGCGGGCGCCGCTGATAGCTGTCATTCACAGCCGAGGTAGCGCAGAAACGTCTTTTGCCGTCCGTTCGACACAGCGAACGGAGAATTTCCGCCTGGACGTTAGTCCAACCCGGTCAAGGAATGGTTCAACGACGGAATGCATCGCCCGGACGAGATGTGGCGGGGCTTTTTAGCGCGGAGGCAAGCTGCACAGGCGCAACGAATGGCAGTCGCTTGGCATCAACCGGCTTCATGGTGCTCTCTTCTCTATCGATAACGCGGTCAGCTTTTTCCCGAGGTCTACGCGCGCGTTCTGCGACAGGGATGCCGAAGTGATCTTGAAGATGCCGCAGAAACACGGCGGCGATGGCACAAACCGCATAGTCCGAAGTGTCAGAATATCTGCCACTTCTTCCCGAAACAAAAACCGAGTGTTGCTGTTCTGGCACAAGTTTCGCGGGTGAAATCTTCTATGCTCGCGGGTGGAATTGGAATGCAGACACAACCGTCGCAACAAGTCCATCGGCCGTCCGATCCTTAAGCGACGCCGAAGAGGGGGAACGATATGAAGAAGTTTTTGCTGGGCACTGTAGGTTTGATTGCACTCGGCGCGACCGCTCCGGCGCTGGCCGCTGATATGGCGGTCAAGGCGCCACCGGCTCCGCTTCCGGTGATTTACAACTGGAGCGGCTTCTACGTCGGCGCCAATGGCGGCTGGGCCCAGAGCCGCAATTGCTGGAATTTTATCGACGCTTTCGGTGGCGTGTTCAGTGACGGGTGTCGTGAGCGGTCCGGCGGCGTGGTCGGCGGGCAGATCGGATATCGGTGGCAGTTTGGCGGCGGCTGGGTGGCCGGCGTAGAGGCCCAAGGGGATTGGGCCGATCTCCGGAACACGCGCGCCAGCCTCATCGATCCGTTTTTCTCGACGCGCGTGAAAACCGACGGCATCGGCCTTTTCACCGGCCAGATCGGCTATGCCTGGAACACATCACTGCTGTACTTCAAGGGCGGCGCGGCGGTGACGAGCAACCGCTTCAGCGTACTCGACACGCTTACCGCCTTTGAATTTGCCTCGTTCAGTTCGACCCGCTGGGGTGGTAGCGTGGGTGTCGGATATGAGTATGGCTTCGCACCGAACTGGTCGGTCGGTGTCGAGTACGACCACCTTTTCATGGGCAATGCGAACAATTCGTTCTCGGTGGTCAATCCCATCGTTGTCGGCGCGATCAATCGGATCAGCCAGGACGTGGACATGGTCACGGTGCGCGTGAACTACCACTTCAACTGGGGCGGCTATGCCCCACCGGTTGCTGCCCGTTACTGATGGACTGTTAATCTCCAGCAAACTTTAAGCCCCGGGCATTTACCGGGGCTTTTTGTTGAGCCGGCCCGCTGTTTGCCCCGCGCCGGCGACGACAAAAATCTTGATCTATATCAATTGCATCCCCGCCTCGCGCACAAAGCTATTGGAAGGAAGACGGCCTCGGCGCCGGTCCGTCGGCTCATTGCCTTGTGACGGCTTGGCTGTCGAGGTTCGCGCAGGGGGGAGACGCGGGTTCTGCCGATGAGAATAGGCATGGACGCAATCAAGCTGCCGATCTGGCTGCGCATTGCTGTGGTCGCCGGGCTGCTTGCTCTGGCCGCGGGTGCAAGTCTGTTCGCGTACCGCTGGTATGTCCGGCCGGTGACACTCTCGATCGCGGTCGGGTCTTTGGATGGCGAGGCGCCAAGAGTTGTATCCGCGCTCGCGAGCCGGCTCACTGAGGTGAACGCGCCGGTCCGGCTCAAGGTTGTCGAAACCACTGGCGCACTCGAATCCGCCAGCGAGTTCGCCTCGGGCAAGACTGACCTCGCGGTGGTCCGCGGCGACGTCGGCGACCTGTCGCAGGCGCAAGCAATCGTTGTCCTGGCTCAAGCGGTGGCGTTGCTGGTCGCACCACCGGGATCGTCGATTACCGACATGACCGGCCTGAAGCGCGTCACTGTGGGGGTGGTTGGAGGCGAGACCAATCAGAAGATCGTCAGCGTGCTGACCAAGGAATACGCCCTCGATCGCGCCAATGTCGTGTTCAAGAACCTTGCGCCGGCGGACACGCGCCGGGCGGTCGATAGCAAGGAGGTGCGCGCCGTCCTGTTCGTGATACCCGTGACCGAGAAGTATTTGTCGCTGGTGCGAGGGCTCTTCACCCAGAGCGGGAAAGCCGCTCCGGTTCTGATCCCGATCGACGCTGCGGGAGCAATTGCCGAGAAGGAACGCGCGTACGAGAGCTTCGACATCCCCAAGGGTACGTTGCGGGGCTCCCCTCCGATTCCGGCAGATGATGTCACGACGCTGAAGGTTTCGTTCTACCTGGTTGCCAAGAAGTCGCTTGATAACGACCTGATTGCTGAATTCGCGCAAGCCTTTACGAACGCGCGAAGAGACCTGTCGGGCGAACTGCCGATCCTGGCGCAGATGAAGGCACCTGACACCGATCCCGGCGCCTATCTTCCGGTTCATCCAGGCGCCGCAGAGTTCTACAACGGCACCCAGCAAAGCTTCCTGGACAAGTGGAGCAACGCGATTTTTCTGACTCCAATGGCACTGGGCGCGCTTGCCTCAATCCTGGCGGCGGCCTGGAAATTTCTCCGATCAGGCGAACTCAAGACCAAAGAAGCGGCGCTGGATTCGCTTTATGTGTTGGGACAAAGGATCCGAAAGGCTGAAACGGAATCGGAGCTGTTCGAGATTGAAAATCAAATCGACGAGGTCCTGCGTGCGCAGCGTGCCAGAGCGGGAACGGACGACGAAAGCGCGCTTGATGCGGCTACGCTCAATGTCGCCGCCCATCGTCTGGAGAACCTCATCCATGATCGCAAGGCGGCGCTGGCTGCAGAAAGCCCAGAGCCCAGGTTGAAAACCAGGCCGTGAGGGTTTTGGCAACCGGGTCTGAGTTCGTCGCCATGGATTGCATTGGCGACGGTGCGTGAGTGTCTTCAGCTCCTCATGAAGCCTTCGCACTCGGCTTCCGCCCATGCGAGGGTCTTCTCCATCGCTTCACCTTGCGAGTAGCGTAGGCACATCTTGGTCAGCGTCGCCTGCGAGTAGATTTGCTGCGCGACTTTGGGCGGTGCTGGCGAGGCCGCAATTGACAGCTTTTGATGGTTATAGGGATTTGGATAATGATAGAGCGTGCCCTTCGGCGGCTCCGCTTCCGCCCAAACCTCCAGCGTCGTGAGGTTCGCGTAGGCCGGCAGGTCATAGCCGCCGCTGGCGACCACCAGCCTCTCAATCGATGACGGCTGCGAAAGATGCACCAGCAAGCTCTTGGCGGCCGCCTTGTTCTTCGAGAATTGCCAGATGGTCCAGAAGAAAGGCACGTAAGGCGCGAAGCGGCCCCTTGGGCCGGACGGAAAGCCGTGGGTCCAGCATTGCTTGGCAACTTGCGGAGCGTCGCGCTTGGCGACCGCCCAGGCGCTCGGCGGGTTCATGATCAGCGCGCCCCTGCCGGAAATCAGCCATTTGTTGTTGGAGGCGTCGTCCCACGCCGCGACGTCTGATGGCAGGAAGGCGATCAGCTTCTTGTAGAAATCGAGGGCCTGCCGAACGGCGTCCGTCTTGACAGTCAGGTTGCCCTTGGCGTCGACGAGTTCTGCGCCGAACGACTGGAAGACGGCCCCGGCGGTATCGGTACTGTCCGCGGTCTCGCCGAGACCGATGCCGAAGGGGAAGCCGCCCTTCTGGCAGGCCTCGGCAGCCTTGAGGAATGTATCCATGGTCCAGTTGTCCGCTTTCGGCGGGCTGCCGGCCGGATACATCTCCTGCACGTCGATATCGGCGTATTTCTTCATCAGGTCGATACGCGAGCAGGGACCCTTGATCTGGCTGCCGACGCAAGACGGAACGCCGAGCCACTTGCCGTTGGCTTGGCTGAGATATTCGACCGTGTAGTTGACCGCGCCGTTCTGCTTGACGATCGGCGCCATGATGTCGTTGACGGGCTCGAGGAGTTCGGCATTCGCATGCGGCAGCCAAGTCGCCATAACCAGGACATCGTGGCCGGATCTGGCTTGCGCTTCGGCGGAGACGGTCAGGAGGATCTTGTTGCCCTGGCTGGTGATGTAGTCGATCTGAGCCTCGACCTTTTCCTTCGCGGCCCATTCATTGACGAGATCGGTCAAGGTCTTGTTAGCGCCCGGCACCCAGTGGTCCCAGAAACCCATCGATAGTTTGCCGGCGGCGTAGGCGCCGCGCACATATGGCGCAGTGATGAGCGCTGCGGACGACATGGCAGTCGCACTTACAAATTGTCGTCGCGAAAGCTTTCGTGACATTGTTCCCTCCATGCTGGCCAATTGGTGTTTGTTTTTTTGCGCTTCGTCGCAATGCGCGGAAAAGCGAGCGCGCAAGCCTATGGTGACTTGCTTCGCGTGAGATTGAACAGAATTGATTGATCAAAACACTGCATCGCTAAACGACCCGCGGCAGCAGCGCATTATTGCGGAATTCAATGCCTAAAGTTGTATTGGAGCAAGCTGTATAATCCGACAGCCACTCTGTCCCAACGTTTCTTTCCGTCATCGGATCGCTTCAAAACCAAGAAGCGAAAGACTTACAGCTCCGATTGGGCTGCGCCGCGTTCTGCCTGGTCGCGATGGAGGAACGGTCGCTCGCCGGCCAGTCGAGATAACGGGGAACCTTGCCATGGCGGCTGCGCCCGGGCGACTGTGCCGGGGTCAAGCCATGCCTTTCCAGGACCTGTCCCTGTTGGCCCCGGATCAGATCAGAGGCCTTCTCGGCTATCATGAGAACACATGCATTTATGTGCCCAGATACGATTGTTGGCATGACTGACGCGTCGACGATCCGAAGCGAGGTCGCGCCAAGGACGGAAAGCTGGCTGTCCACGACGCGACCGATTCCGCAGGTGCCGCACGGATGGTTTGCGGTGATCGCCGTGCTTCGAATCCACTGTTCAACGTCGCCGTCCGATTGGACGCGCGAAGGTCCGGCTGATTTTCCCGCCAGCGCGGCAACCGCCGGATGAGCGGCCAATTCGAGACCGATTTTTGCTCCGCGCAGCAACGTCGCGAGGTCGTCCGGGTGCTGGAGGAATCCATTGCGGATCCTCGGTGCATCAAGCGGGTTGGTCGATCGCAACGCGACCTCGCCGCGACTTTTTGGATGCAGCAATGTTGGACGGATCGCAAAGCCGTCTTCAAAAGCCGGACGAATCCCCGGGAACCAGACGTAGGGCTGAGCGGCCGTCCCCCGAAACATGAATTCGATGTCCGGCGCCTCGAGCGAAGGATCGGTCTTGACGAACCCGAAGAGATACCTGGGAAGCATTGTCCCAGGTCCGGTCCCAAATAGATAAGCTCGGACCAGGGCTAGCGAAATTCGGTCAAGGCGCATCGTCCTGTGGAAGGCACCCGGCGTGGGGCGGCTCCAGTTGAACCATGCAGCAAGGTGATCTTGCAAATTCTGGCCTACCGGCAGATCGATAAGCGTTTCGATCCCAAGAGAGGCGAGATGCTTCGTCGGCCCGATACCCGACAACATGAGCAAATGTGGCGTGTGATACGCGCCCGCACACAGTATGACCTCTCGATCCGCCATCACGTAGGCGCTTCGCCCACCGCTGACGTACCGCACTCCCACCGCTCGGGTACCCTCAAAAACGATTTGAGTCGCTTGCGCTCTGGTATGAAGTACCAGATTTGCGCGCTTCAGCGCGGATCGAAGGTAGGCTGAGGCTGTCGTCTCTCGACGGCCTTTCCATGTGGTATTTTGGATTATCCCGAACCCCTCGTGCGTTTCTCCATTGAAGTCGTTCGTGAATGTGAAGCCGAGGTCGCGCGCAGCGGCGAGCCAGGCGTCGAACAGCGGATCGCTTGAGCGCGAGAACTCGACGTGTATCGGCCCCGATCCGCCGCGCAAGACGCTTCCTCCTTCCTGCCACGTTTCACAACGTTTGAAGTAAGGGAGAACATCGCTGTAGGACCATCCTTGGGCGCCCGCGCGAGCCCAGCCGTCATAGTCGGCACGATCGCCGCGCGTGAATGCCATCACGTTGATCGAGTGAGATCCGCCCAACACTTTCCCGCGCTTTGCGGGAATCACGCGGCCATTGAGCCCGGCATCAGGCTCGGCCATCAGGCCCCAATCGTAGATCCCATACTCATGAAGCTTTCCTAGTCCGATCGGAATGCGGACCAGCGGATTTCGGTCGTATCCACCTGCCTCGAGCAAGAGAACAGTTGAATTAGCATCCTCGGAGAGACGGCTCGCCAATACACAGCCCGCGGAGCCTGCTCCAACAACGATATAATCGTACGATCGTCGTTTCAATTTTTCGACCCTCCAGAGCGCGATGCTCGCACAAAGCAATGCAATGGCCCTGTCGTCAGAAGTAATCGATCATCAAGACTCAACAAGCCAGATGCCGTAGCGTTGAATGCGACGTCCTATGTGAATCGTCATTCGGATCGATTTCCACTTTGCAGGTTACGTTTCAGATGTAACGGAGCTTGGTTCCGGACGCCGAAACGGAAAGCTCCTCGGACAAGCCGTCCATAAGAGGAACGACCGCTCGCCGGTCAGTCGAGATGACGAAATGGAGGAAACTACCGGCGCACAACGAGCGCTGATCAGTTGAGCTCGATGCGGACGCCTTTGGCGCCGTTGAGCAGCCGCCTCAAATGATAGCTGGCGAGCGGATCATCGGCATGCGTCCCGACCAGTGCGGCGAAAGCCGGCATGGCCGCGGCGTCGCCCGACTCGAGCTTGGCAAAGGCGATCGCATATTGCGTTGTGGCTGGCGCATCGAATTCCGTCGCCGGTAAAGGCTCGTGGGCGCGCAACGGCTCGCTGCGTCCGCGCAGGACAAGATCGCCAACGGGGCGTCCCTTGAAGTCCTGCGCCGCGCTTGCGACCGCGCCACTGACGCAG
The DNA here is from genome assembly GCF_055413685.1 of Bradyrhizobium sp. LeoA1Lang. Taxonomy (NCBI): domain Bacteria; kingdom Pseudomonadati; phylum Pseudomonadota; class Alphaproteobacteria; order Hyphomicrobiales; family Nitrobacteraceae; genus Bradyrhizobium; species Bradyrhizobium sp. LeoA1Lang. The sequence goes on from NZ_JBVAPG010000007.1 coordinate 42,558, forward strand.
ATCCGCGTGCCCAGCGCCTTGTTCGCGGCTTCCAGCCTGGCGGCGGTGTTGATCGTGTCGCCGTAGGCCGTGTAATCGAAGAAGCGGTCGCCGCCGAAATTGCCGACCAGCGCGGGACCGGCGTGCACGCCGATCCGAGTGGCGCCGAAATTCACGCCTCTCTGTTTCCAACGCCCGCGAAACGCCTCCGCCCATTCGTCGAGCGCCTGTGCGCAGGCGATCGCGCGGGTCGCGTAGTCGGGCTGGTCGCCAGGTGCATTGAACAGCACCTGGATTGCATCACCGATCACCTTCGCCACCGTTCCCTCATGCGCGAAGACGACATCCGTCAGGCCGCCGACATATTCGTTGAGCATTGCCGCCAGCACCTCGGGTACCGCCGTCTCGACGAGCGAGGTAAAGCCCGTGATATCGGTGAAGATCACGGCGATCTCGCGCCAGCGCACCTCCATGTCGTTGCCGGCGTCCCCGGCGGCAAGGCGCTTGGCGATCTCGGGCGAGAAGTAACGCGACAGCGAAGCGTGGGCGCGCTCCGCTTCCATCTGACGGCGACGCGCCTCGCGCAGGATCTCGATGTGACGCATCGTCTTCCGGATCGTCGTTTCCAGGTCGACGAAATCGATGGGCTTGGTCAGGAAGTCGAATGCTCCGCGATTCATCGCGGTGCGTATGTTGCTCATGTCGCCATAGGCCGAGACGATGATGGTCGACTTCTTGTCCTCTGCCTCCTGCAGTCTCGCCAGCAGCGACAGGCCATCCATGCGCGGCATGGCGATGTCGGAAACCACAAGATCGACATGGGGATGCTGCTCGATCGACTGAAGGGCTTCAAGGCCGTCACGCGCGAAGACGAAGCTCACCAGTCCGTCGCGGATCTGCCGGCGGAATTTCTGGAGCACGAGCGCCTCCAGATCCGGCTCGTCGTCGACTACGAGGATGGTGGCGGTCATGCGGATTGTTCCAGCCTCGCGTCGATCTCCTGGCGGACCTCACCGAAGTCGATCGGCTTGGTCAACAGGCCCTCCGCGCCTCGCTCCAGCGCCCTCTTGCGCGTCGCGGCGTCTCCGTAGGCCGTGATCATGACCACGGGAACGTCAGGCCGCCGGGCGCGGACCTCCGGCAGCATCTCCAGCCCGTTCATCCCGGGCATATTGATGTCGGAGAAAATGAGAATCAGCGAGTGCTCGCCGACGTCGGTGATGCGTCTCAGGGCTTCCGACGCCGACCCCGCGAAATCCATCACAAACCGCTGGGCGCGAAGATCACGGCGAAATTGCTGGCGGAACAAGGCCTCCACATCGGGCTCGTCATCCACCACCAGAACCATCACACTCACGGCTAACCTCTGTTACTATCCGAAAAATTGCTTCTGCGCGGCAGCAGGATGGTGAACTCGGTAAACTCGCCGGGCTCGGTCTCTACATTGATCGTGCCGCCATGCTGCTTCACGATGATGTCATGGCTCATGGAAAGTCCGAGGCCGGTGCCTTCCCCTGGCGGCTTGGTCGTGAAGAACGGGTTGAACATCTTCTCTTTTACCTCGGGCGGAATGCCGACGCCGTTGTCGCGGATGCGGATTTCGACGTATTCGCCACGGCGGAGTGTGCTGGCGCTGACCTTCGGTTCAAATCCAGGACCATTTTCGCTGCCGCGCTTGGCGACCGCATAGAAGCCGTTGGAAATCAGGTTCAGCAGCACCCGAGTGATCTCCTGCGGGAACACCTCGATCGTGCCGGCGTCCGGATCGAGGTCGCGCCTGAGGGTAACGTTGAACTGCGGCTTCTCGGCGCGCGCGCCGTGATAGGCGAGGTTGAGACTCTCCTCGACCAGCGCGTTCACGTCGGTCGGCCGGTGGTCGCCGCCGCCCTCTCGCGAATGTAGGAGCATGTTCTTGACGATGGAATCGGCGCGTTTGCCGTGCTGCACGATTTTTTGCAGATTGTCCTTCAGGAGCCCGCTCAGTTCATCGATCTCGCCGCGAATGCTGTCAGCGAGTGACGCTGATGCCAGCAAATCGCTCAGCTCGCCCGTCAGTTCCGTGGAAAGTGCGGCAAAATTGTTGACGAAGTTGAGCGGATTCTTGATCTCGTGCGCAATGCCGGCCGTGAGCTGACCGAGGGAGGCGAGCTTCTCGGTCTGGATCAGGCGCCCCTGCGCGGCGCGCAAATCGTCGAGGGATTTTGCAAGTTCCCTGGTGCGGGCCTGCACTTGCTCGAACAGCCGCACATTGCCGATCGCAATCACGGCCTGGTCGGCGAAAGTCTGCAGCAGTGCGATCTGCTTGTCGGTGAACGGGTGCACCTCGTTGCGGCGGAGCACGATCGCGCCGATGCTTTCGCTCTCGCGCAACAGCGGCACGCTCAAGATGGTGCGGTGGCCCATCCGGAGCGCAAGCTCACGACCTTCCGGGAAGTCGGCATCGTTACGCAGATCAGCGACGTGCACCGGGGTCTGGTCGATGAAGGCGCGGCCTGCAGTCCAGTTGCGATTGATCGGCCATTTCTCAAGGTGAATCAGAATCGGCCCGTGATGGGCGCAAAATCGCAGGTCGTCGCCGTCCTTTAGCACCACGGCGGCGTCATAGGCATCGCAAAGCTCGCAGGCGCTTTCGACGATTGCCTTCAATGCCGGTCCGACATCTGTCGGCGAGGAGGCAATCACCTTCAGGATGTTGGCGCTGCCGGTCTGATGGGTGAGGGCTTCCTGGAGATCGCGAGTCCTGGCCTGCACTTCGTTGAACAGCCGCGCGTTTTCGATCGCGATCACGGCCTGATCGGCAAACGTCCTGAGCAGTGCGATCTGGTTGTCGGCGAACGCGCCCGCTTCGGCGCGCGAAACACCGATCGTGCCGATCGCAACGCCTTCGCGCAGCATGGGCACGACAATGATGCTTCGATATCCTCTGGCGCGTGCCATGTCCCTGACGGTCTGGGGGACATCGGGTTCGGTTTCGATATCGGTGCGAAACGCGATGGTTGAGCTCTGCGCGACCCGGCTGTGAATCCCCGAGGATGTGAGCGGGGTGGGGAATGAATTCTCGATCTCCCTGTCTCCGGCTTCGCTTCCAGCAGTACGAGCTGCGAGATGAAGCATGTCGCCGACAACGCGTGTGACAAGCCCCGTTTGGCCCCCGAGCAGCCGCCTCGCACTTTCGGCGATGGCGTCGAATACCGGCTGCACGTCGGTTGGCGAGCTCGCGATGACGTTGAGAATTTCGGCTGTCGCGGTCTGCCGTTCCAGCGCTTCCCTTGTCGCGTTGAACAGGCCGACATTCTTGATCGCGATCACGGCCTGGTCGGCGAAGGTCTGCAACAGCCGGACCTGGTGCGCGCTGAACGTGCCGGTCGCCCGGCGCGTGGTGATGATGATACCGATGACCTCGCCCTCGCTCACCAGCGGGGCGAACAACATGCTGCGATAGCCGCGTGCACGGGCGACGTCCCGTGCGGCCGGCTCGAGCTCGGTGTCGGGCAGTTGCGCGGCCGTACCGCCCGCCACGAGCTGGTAGGGCGGGAATTGAGCGAAGGGCATTGGAAACGCCGCCTGCAGCGCAAGGTCGCCGGCGGGATCGGTGGGGGTGAAGGCCGCCAGATGGGCGGCGCCGCTCGCATAGCGAAGCACCGCGGTGGAAAAGCCGCCGATCAGCCGGTTGGCGTTGGCCGCGATGGCCTCGAACACCGGCTGCACGTCGGACGGCGAGCTTGCCATCACATTCAGGATATCGGCAGTGGCGGTTTGCCGCTCCAGCGCTTCCCGTGTCTCGTTGAACAGACGCGCGTTCTCGATCGCGATCACGGCCTGATCGGCGAAGGTCTGCAGCAACTGCACGTGATCGGCGGCAAACGCGCCCGGCTCGGCACGCGTGACGCTGATCATGCCGACGGGCGTTCCCCTGTTCATCAGCGGCATGAACAAGACGCTGCGGAAACCGCGCAGCCTTGCCAGCTCCTTGTTCAGTTGCGGGACATCGTCGGCCTCGCTGTCCGGAAATTGAACTGTCTTGCCACCGCGAACCAGGGCAAAGGTCGGAAAGTCCGCGATCTGTCGCGGGAATGATGACTTCAATCCTTCGTCCGCTGCGGGACTGATCGGCGTGTACGCCACCAGATGAAGCTCATCGCCGATGAATTGGAGCACGGTGGCGGAGAAGGCCCCGAGCAGGCGCTTGGAGCTGGATGCGATGGCCTCGAACACCGGCCGGGCATCGGAGGGAGAGGCCGCGATGGTGCGCAGGATCGCAGCTCCGGCGCTCTGGCGATCACGGGCAATCGCAAGCTCGCTTTGCAGGCGTGCATTCTCGGCGGCACCCGATCGCAATTGCTGCTCCAGCTCGTCGATCCTGCGCCTCAATTCGGCGGTCATATCCTGGGAAAGCGCGGTCATTCGTGATCCGGTTCAGCACCGCTGCGCAAGCTGGCGCAATGCACGGCCGACGGAGGCCGGCCAGCCAAGGTTGCCGCATTATCACACCCCGCCCGGCCGGGGGCCAGTGCCCGCGGCGTGCCGGCATCTTCGCTCGAAAGCGCTCCGGTCACCTCACCTGGCGCTTTTCCAGCTTTCGGGCCAGGGTCCGGCGGTGCATGCCGAGCCGCCTTGCGGCTTCGGAAATGTTGAAATCGGTTTCGATCAGGGTCTGGTGTATGCGTTCCCATTCCAGGGTCTTGATCGAGGTGGGACGCGCGGCCACTTCGACATCGGCGTTGCCCTCGGCCTTGCGGAAGGCGGCTTCGATGTCGTCAGTGTTGGACGGCTTGGCGAGATAATGGCAGGCGCCGAGCTTAATGGCTTCCACCGCGGTGGCGATGCTGGCAAATCCGGTCAGCACGACGATCAGCATCTCGGGATCGTGCACATGCAGCGCTTCCACGCAGGCCAGCCCCGAGGCGCCGCCCAGCTTGAGGTCGACCACGGCATAGCCGAGCGTTTTCTCTTCAAGCACTTTCCGGACCTCGTCGAGCGAGGCCGCCACGACGACCTGATAGTCGCGCCGCTCGAACGAACGTTTGAGCGTGCGGGCAAAGCCCTCATCGTCCTCCACAATCAAAAGCAGCCGTTCATCCGTCAAGGCTGCCTCCGATCGCAAGCGTTGCCAGGGGCAGTTCGAGGCTGATGGTTGCGCCTCCCTCTGCATTGTTTCGCGCCGTCACGACCCCGCCGAGCTTGCGCACGACGTTGACGACCAGGAACAGGCCGAGGCCGCTTCCCGGGCGTCCCTTGCTCGACTGGTAGGGCTTGCCCAACTGCGCCAGCATTTCCGGCGCAAAGCCCGGTCCGCGATCGGTGACCGACAGGACGAGCCGGTCATCGGCGCGCTCGGCCGCGAGCTCGATCCAGTCGCGCGACACCTCGGCGGAATTGTCGAGGACGTTGAAGATCGCCTGCTTGAGCGCGACCTCGGAGACAACAGGCAGGTCGGTGCCGAACTCGTTCCGGAAGTACAGCGTGGCGGACGGGCGCGTGGTGCGCCACTCCTGGACCAGCGCCGCGAGAAATGCAGTCACGGTCGTCGGCGACGATTCTTCGCCGCGCGCCTCGCCGGCCGAGACGAGAATACCCGTGACGATCGACTTGCACCGTTGCAGCGACGTCTCCATCTCGAAGAGATCGTCCGAGAGCTCCGGATTCGATGTGAGGGCCGGCATGCGGCGCCAGTCGCTCAGGATCACCGACAGCGACGCCAGCGGGGTGCCGAGCTCATGCGCCGCCCCGGACGCAAGCAGGCCCATCCGGACGATGTGATCCTGCTCGGCGGCATGCTGGCGCAGCGCGGCCAAATTCGCATCGCGTTTCCGCAGGTTGCGGTTGATGCGCGTCACGAACACCACGAGCAGGACGGCATTGAGCGCAAAGCCGATGAACATGCCGGCAACATGAAGGCTGAACGGATCGCTGAAGCCGTACTGCGGCAGCCCGAGCGGGCGATGGGCGACGGTCAGCCCGGCGAAGCTCAAACAGGCCAGTCCGACCAGCGACCCGGTCGAGCGGGCGTCGAGCAGGACCGCGCCGAGGGTCACCTGCAGAAGGTAGAGCGATGTGAACGGATTGGTCGCCCCGCCGCTCAGATAGAGCTGGCCGGTCAGTGCGGCGACGTCAAGCATCAGCGCGAGCAGGAGTTCGCGATTGTTGATTTCCGCCCGATACCGTACCCAGACCAGGCTCAACAGGTTGAGCGCCACGAGGGCTGCGATCACGCCGGCCATCGGCAGGATCGGCAGCGCAATGCCCAGCCACCGGTCGACGAACGCGATCGTCACGATCTGGCCGATCACCGCGGTCCAGCGGAGCTGGATCAGCAGCGCCATGTTCTTGCGGTTGGTCGTGTCGTCGGTCGATTTTGGAGCATCCAGCGCGACCGGGGCCGTGCCAGCGCCGGCCCTGGCCGGCAGCGTCATGGCCTCGTCCGCCGTTTTCCCGTGGTCATGCTGATCCGATATGCGCTCGAGCATCTGGGCCCGTCTTGCGAGATAAATTGCGTGCGGCGGCCACCAGGCTCCGCACGGCATCGCGCCGCGCATCGAAGTCGCGGACATGGTCCCTGCCGCGCAAAGCGCGCAGGAGTGCAGCCGCCAGCATAATGGCCATGGCGAACCATGTCAGCGCGTAAATCAGGTGGTTGTTCGGGAACCTGACCACGGTTAGCCCGCCGATCGGGTAGCCGCCGGGGTTGGGGGCCGCGTCGGCATCGATGAAGAATGGCGCGACCTGCGACAGTCCGCGCGCTGTGGCGATCGCAGCGACATCGCGCGAGTACCAGCGGTTTGCCGCCGGGTCGTTCGTGCGCAGGAAGGCCCCCTTTGGCTCGGTGATCCGCAGCAGGCCGGTGATGCTCACCGCGCGGGGCGGATTTCCCTCGCGCCGCGTTGAAGGATCTCGCCGCTCCGGGGGAACAAAGCCGCGATTGACCAGGACCGTGGCTCCGTCCGTCGTCTGCAGTGGCGTCAGGACCCAGAAGCCGCGGCCATAGTCGGTCACGGCCGCCACCAGCGTCTCGCGCTCATGCAGGAAATGGCCGCTGACGGTCACGCGCCGGTATTCGTCGCTTGACGCGGTGATCGCGTGCCACGACGAGGGCGAGGGCAGCGGCTGAGGGGCTGCATGCTGGCGCTGCTCGACCCGGTCGATCAGCGCCAGCTTCCACGTCCTGCGCTCAAGCTGCCACACGCCGAGCGCGGTCAGCGCGACGACGCCCAGCGCCGCGAGGGCGACCAGTAGCAGCGAGAGGGCAGATGGGCGCGCCGTCACTGCATGGTGCTCATGTCATGCCCCGGCATCATGTTGACGTTGAGGTGATGCATGACCCACAGCGTTCCGGTCAGCCCGATCACCACCATGATGATGGTGAAGATCAGCGCCATCATGGTCCAGCCGCCCTCGGAGCGGGTATTCATGTGCAGGAAATACACCATGTGGACCACGATTTGGATCGCCGCCAGCACCGTGATCGCAAGCCCGGTGAGCTGCTTGTCTCCGAGCACGCCGCTCATCACCAGCCAGAACGGGATGGCGGTGAGGATGACGGAGAGGCCGAAGCCGATCAGGTAGCTTTCGCGCGAGCCGCCGGCATGGTGCTCGCCATGGCCGTGCGCGTCGGGTGCGGGTTGCAGGGCGTGAGTGTCGGATTTCATCGGAGCATTCCCATCAGGTAGACAAAGGTGAACACGCCGATCCAGACCACGTCGAGGAAGTGCCAGAACATGCTGAGGCACATCAGGCGCCTGCGGTTGGCCTCGATCAGGCCGTAGCGGGCGACCTGCACCATCAATGTCACCAGCCATACCAGGCCGAAGGTGACGTGCAGGCCGTGGGTGCCGACCAGCGTGAAGAAGGACGACAGGAAGGCGCTGCGCTGCGGCGTCGCGCCCTCGTGAATCATGTGGGCGAATTCGAACAGTTCAATGCTGATGAACGCCAGGCCGAACAGCCCGGTTATCACGAGCCAGGCCTGCATCGCGCCGACGCGCGACTTCTCCATCGCCAGCATCGCGAAACCATAGGTGATCGACGACAGCAGCAGCATCGAGGTGTTGACCGCCACGAGCGGCAGGTCGAACAGGTCCTTGGGCGCCGGGCCTGCCGCGTAGTTGCCGCCGAGCACGCCAAAGGTGGCGAACAGCATCGCGAAGATGAGACAGTCGCTCATCAGGTAGATCCAGAAGCCGAGCATCGTGCTCGCGCCTTCGGGATGATCGTGCTCGTCGACGACGTAGAAGACCGGTTCGGAGCTTTGTGGAGGGACGACGGCGAGTGTCATGACTTGGCTCCAGCGGCAAGCGCGTGCGTGCGCGCATCCTCCACCCGGACGACCTCATCGGCCGGAATGTGATAGTCGCGGTGATAGTTGAAGGTGTGGCCGATTGCGACCGCGAGCAGGGCGATGAAGCTCACTGCGGCCAGCCACCAGATGTACCAGATCAGGCCGAACCCCATCGCCGTGGCCAGCGCGGCGAGGATGACGCCCGTGCCGGTGTTGCTGGGCATGTGGATCGGCTTAAACCCGGTGAGCGGACGCCGATAGCCGCGGCGCTTCATGTCCCACCAGGCGTCGTTGTCATGGACGACGGGGGTGAAGGCGAAGTTGTAGGCCGGCGGCGGCGACGACGTCGCCCATTCCAGCGTGCGTGCATTCCACGGGTCGCCGGTCACGTCCTTCAGCGCTTCGCGCTTGAGCACGCTGACTGCGATCTGCACCAGGAAGGAGATGATGCCGAGGAAGATCAGGAACGCGCCAATGCCGGCGATGACGAACCAGATCTGCAGGCTTGGGTCATCGAACACCCGCAGGCGGCGGGTGACGCCCATCAGGCCGAGCACGTAGAGCGGCATGAAGGCGAAATAGAAGCCTGTCACCCAGAACCAGAACGACAGCTTGCCCCAGAACGGATCGAGCCTGAAGCCGAACGCCTTCGGAAACCAGTAGGCGATGCCGGCAAATGCGCCGAACACCACGCCGCCGATGATCACGTTGTGGAAATGCGCGACCAGGAACAGGCTGTTGTGCAGGACGAAGTCGGCCGGCGGTACCGCCAGCAGCACGCCGGTCATGCCGCCGAGCACGAAGGTGAACATGAACGCGACCGTCCACATCATCGGCAATTCGAAGCGGATGTGGCCGCGATACATCGTGAACAGCCAGTTGAACATCTTCGCTCCCGTCGGGATCGAGATGATCATGGTGGTGATGCCGAAGAAGGAATTCACGCTGGCGCCCGAGCCCATCGTGAAGAAGTGATGCAGCCAGACCAGATAGGACAGGATGGTGATGACGACGGTGGCGTAGACCATCGAGGTGTAGCCGAACAGGCGCTTGCCGGAGAAGGTCGAGGTCACCTCGGAGAAGATGCCGAACGCCGGCAGCACCAGGATGTAGACCTCGGGGTGGCCCCAGATCCAGATCAGGTTCACGTACATCATCGGGCTGCCGCCGAAGTCGTTCGTGAAGAAGTTGGTGCCGATGTAGCGATCGAGCGACAGCAGGGCCAGCACCGCCGTCAGCACCGGGAAGGAGGCGACGATGAGGACGTTGGTGCACAGCGAGGTCCAGGTGAACACCGGCATCCTCATCATCGTCATGCCGGGCGCACGCAGCTTGACGATGGTACAGATCAGGTTGATGCCCGAGAGCGTCGTGCCGACGCCGGCCACCTGCAGCCCCCAGATGTAGTAGTCGACGCCGACATCAGGACTGTAGCCGATATTCGACAGCGGCGGATAGGCGAGCCAGCCGGTGCGGGCGAATTCACCGACGAACAGCGAAATCATCACCAGCACCGCGCCGCCGACCGTCATCCAGAAGCTGAAATTGTTCAGGAAGGGGAACGACACGTCGCGCGCGCCGATCTGCAGCGGCACCACATAGTTCATCAGCCCGGTGACCAGCGGCATGGCGACGAAGAAGATCATGATCACACCATGGGCGGTGAAGATCTGATCGTAGTGGTGGGCGTTGAGATAGCCTTCGGAGCCGCCAAAGGCGATCGCCTGCTGCACGCGCATCATGATGGCGTCGGCAAAGCCGCGCAGCAGCATCACGATGCCGAGGATCATGTACATGATGCCGATGCGCTTGTGGTCGACGGTGGTGAACCACTCGCGCCACAGATAGCCCCACAGCCGGAAATAGGTGACGGCGCCGAGCAGGGCGACGCCGCCCAGCGCCACGACGACGAAGGTGCCGACGACGATCGGTTCATGCAGCGGCAGCGATTCCAGTGTCAGGCGGCCGAAAATCGCTTTGGCGAGGGAGGAAGTATCGAACATGCGGCGCTCTTTAGGAGTCTGATTTCGGACGCGGTCCGAGAAGAAGGGAACTTGAGGATGGATTGGCGGGCGAGAACAGCGGACGCTTGAGGCCGGCCCCGCGCAGCGGCGTCGTGTCGAACGGGACGGTGCTCTCCGGCTCGGATTGCCCCTTCAATTCGTCGACCGAGCAGATGCCCGCCACGTAGGTCGGCTCGGGCCCGAACACGGCGCCGCGGCGGGCATATTTGTCGTAAGTCAGCGGCAGCGTGTTGTTCAGTCCTTCGCGCCCAAGCCCACCCTTGGCGTCGATCGCCATCATCTCGCTCGCGCACATCTTGCCGGGCTCGACGCACATGTTGACGATCGCCTTGAACAGGTCGCCATCGACCGAGCCGTAGCGGCGAACCGGTTCGTTGGAGCTCGGACGTTCGAGCGCGAGATATTCGTTGCGGCCGAGCATGTCGCCGCTTGCCTTCACCTTCGCGATCCATTTGTCGAAATCGGCCGCCGTCAGGCTGTGGAACGCGAAGTACATCCCGGAGAAGCCAGCGCCGCTGTAATTGGCGGAGAAGCCTTTGTAGACGCCGGGCTTGTTGGTCACGGCGTGCAGCTTCGTCTCCATGCCCGGCATGGCATAGACTTGGCCCGCCAGCGCCGGGATGTAGAAGGAGTTCATCACGGAGGAGGCCGTGATGCGGAAACGAATCGGGCGGTCGACGGGAGCTGCGAGCTCGTTGACGGTCGCGACGCCGTACTCCGGATAGATGAACAGCCATTTCCAGTCGAGCGCGACCACCTCGACATTGAGCGGCTTGTCCTGGGCCTCGATCGGGCGATCGGCGTCAATGCGGCCAAGCGCGCGGTAGGGGTCGAGCAGGTGGGTGGCCATCCAGGTCAAAGCGCCCAGGCAGACGATGATCAGGAGCGGCGCCGACCAGATGACGAGCTCGAGCTGGGTGGAATGGTCCCAATCGGGCTCATAGCGGGCTGATGTGTTCGACTGCCGGTAGCGCCAAGCGAACAGCGCGGTCAGCGCCATCACCGGCAGGACGATCAAGAGCATCAGAACGGTGGAGATCACGACCAGGTCGCGCTGTTGCACGGCCACGTCGCCGGCCGGGGCGAGCACGACAAAATCGCAACCTGAAAGAGCGGCTGCGAGTGGCAGCAACGCAAGAATCCTCAAGACACGCACGGTGGAACCTTGTTGGAAATTTCCTATGTGAAACAGGGGGTAGCTGCGATGCAACAAGGAGGACATTGGACAATTTGTCCAATGTTGCAGTGCGCAATGGCGGCTCAAACAGCGCCTTTGAGGTCGCTAACGGCAAGACCGCCTGGCGGCCGCCTCAATCAAGAACGGCATAAGGCATAAGGCGCGATGGCGATGACACAGGCCCCTGCAATGGCTCACGGCCACCCGATGACGGCAGGTCACGAACCGGCGCGCCCCGGGGAGATCGCCATCGGCGTCATCATCGGCCGCACGTCCGAATTCTTCGATTTCTTCGTCTATGCGATCGCGTCAGTGATCGTGTTTCCGCGCCTGGTGTTCCCATTCGCGAACGAACTGACCGGGACACTTTATTCTTTCGGCATCTTCGCGCTTGCCTTCGTGGCGCGTCCGCTCGGGACCGTCATCTTCATGACGGTCGACCGCCATTACGGCAAGAGCGCGAAGCTGATCATCGCGCTGTTCCTCTTGGGGACTGCGACCGTCGCACTCGCCTTCCTGCCCGGCTACGACACGATCGGCGTCGCCGCGATCTGGCTGCTGGCGCTGGCGCGCGCCGTCCAGGGCCTGGCCTGGGGCGGGGCCTGGGACGGTCTTGCCTCGCTGCTCGCTATCAATGCGCCGCGGCATCACCGCGGCTGGTACGCCATGGTGCCGCAGCTCGGCGCGCCGCTTGGACTGATCGTGGCGAGCGCCCTGTTCGCGTTCTTTGCCGGCAACCTGTCCGCGGAAGATTTTTTCGACTGGGGCTGGCGCTACCCGTTCTTCGTCGCGTTCGCGATCAACGTGGTCGCCTTGTTCGCACGGCTGCGCATGGTGGCGACTCCGGAATATGATTCGGCATTCGAAAGCCGCGAGCTGCAGCCGGCCCGCATCGTCGACACGGTTCGTGACGAGGGCCGTAACATTCTGCTCGGCGCCTTCGCGCCGCTGGCGAGCTTTGCGCTGTTCCACATGGTCACGGTGTTTCCGCTCTCCTGGGTCTTCCTGTTCACCCGCGAAAGCCCAGTGCGGTTTCTCATCATCGAGATGATCGGTGCCGCGTTCGGCGTCGTCGCGATCGTGGCTTCGGGAGTGATCGCCGATCGCGTCGGCCGAAAATTACTGCTGACCGGTTCGGCGATCGCGATCGCGGTCTATAGCGGCTTCGCCCCGCAACTGCTCGATGCCGGCGCCGTCGGTGAAACCATCTATATGGTGCTCGGCTTCATTCTGCTGGGCCTGTCTTTCGGCCAGTCTTCGGGAGCGATCGCCTCCAGCTTCGCGCCGATGTACCGCTACACCGCCTCGGCGCTGACCTCGGACCTCGCCTGGCTGTTCGGCGCAGGATTTGCGCCGCTGGCCGCGCTCTTGCTCGCGACCCATTTCGGCCTGATCTCCGCCGGTGCCTATCTCTTGTCCGGCGCGGTGTGGACGCTGCTGGCGCTCTGGCTGAGCGGGCTGCGCGAAAACATCATCGAGTAAAGGGCGTCGGGGAAGGGCTGTCACTCCACCACGATCTTAACGCGATCGCGAGGCTTGACCTGGGCGTGGGCGTCCAGCCCGTTGAGGACGCGGAAGCGCTCGGCCGGGTGGTCGACGCCGCCCATGCGGTGCGAGAGCGATTCCACGGTGTCGCCGGGCTGCACGGTGATGACCTTGATGCGCAGCGGGCGCGCGGCCTGGATTTCCTCGAGCGTCAGGCGGCGGAACGAATTGACGGTCTCGCGCGCATTGCGCTCGCTCTCGGTCGTCTTCTGCTTGGCCGCGAAGATGAAGCGATAGACGTCGCTGCCGAAGCGCAGCGCGTAGACCTTGAACTGCCATTGGTCGCCCCGCGCGGTGGCGGACGCCGCCGGGAAGCCGTTGACGGTGATATCCTCTGTGGAAGCCTTGTCGACGCCTTCCATCCAGCCGGAGTTGAGATAGTCGCCGAGCGACTGCTCCGCCGGCACCCGCACCACGTCGAACCGCATCGCCTGCGAGCCGCCTTCGCGCACGCCGATCACCGCCTGCGCAGTGTTGTCGAGCGTGAAGTTCTCGGGTGCCTGGAAGGTGAAGGCGAGCTTGGGGTGCAGGAAGCGGCGGCCGCGGACGAAACCTTCGCTCGGATCTTCGCCGTAGACGATGTTGTCGATCGCGGCGAGATAGGTCTCGCGGTCGCGCTCGGCACCTTCGGGCGCCGTATATTGCCGCGCCGCGGCCTGCGCATTGGAGACGCGTTCGGGCGTTGCCGGATGCGAGGACAGGAAATCCTGCGCGCGCGGATCGAACGAGGTCTTGCCGACCTTCAGCGCCGCATTGCGCTCCATCGCGGTGAGGAAGCGCGAGGCGCCATAGGGGTCGAAATGCGCGCGCGCGGCGATGCCGACGCCGATGCCGTCGGCCTCGAATTCCTGCTGGCGCGAGAAGCTCGCCATCGTGAGCTTGGTCTTGGCCAGGGCCAGCGCAGTGAGGTCGGGATCGTTGCTCATGTCGGTGACGACACGCGTCACCACCGCCGCCTGCCGCGCCTGGTCTTCACGGATGGAGGCGTGCTTAGCCAGCACATGCGCCATCTCGTGGCTCAGCACGGACGACAACTCCGAGGTGTCGCTGGCGAGCGCGATCAGGCCACGCGTGACATAGAGCTGTCCGGTCGGCAGCGCGAAAGCGTTCACCGCGCCGGAATTGAGGATCGTCACCTTGTAACCCTGGTCGGGACGGTCGGACGCGGCGACCAGCCGATCGACTGTCTTGCTGATCAGGCCCTCCAGCTTTGGGTCGTCATAGGCGCCGCCATAGGTGGCAAGGATCCGCTCATGCTCGCGTTCGCTCGCCGGCGTCTGCGCCACCGTGGGCTTCGGCTTTGCCGGTTGGGGCGTCGCGACCGGAGCTGCGGTTTCGAACCGGCCGATGCCGAGGTTGCCGCAGGCGGACAGCAGGGTCGCCGCGCACAGGAGCGCCGGCGCAGCCGAAAGGCCGCGGCCCGTCCTGTCCCGCCGTCCCACACCCTCAATCACGTCAGCTACTCTCAAGCTGCCGGAAGATATCATGGTCCGACCGGCCGGATCATGACCCCATCCCTGTTTGCGCCCTGTTTGCGCATGATCTCTTGGAAGAACGAGCCTCCACGTCCCGGATCATGCTCTCATCTGTTTGCTTGAGCACGATCTTTTCGGAGAACCGCTTCCCCTTTTCATGCCCTTAGTTCCCGCCAAGCACTTCCAACTGCCCCACCCGGAGCAGTTCGATCCGTGGCCCGTTGCGCGCTTCGACCCAGCCGCGGACACGAATCCGTCGATTTTCCAGGGACTTAGGCGCAAGCCCGGCGGCCTCGAGCGCGGGGATCATGCGCCTTGGAATAGTCACAGCAAAGTCCCGTGTCCAGTTCCGGCCAAAGTTGAGGTAGGTGGTTGCTCCCGCCTGACGGACGGACAAAACCTTCCCCTCGACCACCGCAAAGCGCCCGATCCCCGCCAAAATATCGCCCGGACTTTCCGCGTTTTTTATGGCAGAGGCGTCGGCCCAAGTTCCCCTTTTGGCCTGCCTCGCCTCGGCCTCGGCCGCAAGCAACAGGGTGGCGCAATCCCGGTTCGAGACATCAGGCGATACCATCGCCTGGCCCTGCTTCAATAGTTCGCTTTGTACGGCCGCGTCGGACCCCGAGACAAAGACGAAGGCCGCCTGGCGTCCATAGCGGTCCGGCACGTCGTCCTCGCCCTGCAGCGAGATGTCGCGTCCCATCACCAGCGCCGACAGGGCTGCGGCCCCTTTCTGCCGGTCCGCAATCTCGATGCCGGCGAGGCGGATCTCGCGGCCGTCCTCAAGGCGAAAGCTGCGCGCGTCGGTCACGGACACGACCCGGCCCTCGCCCTGGGCTTCGAAAGCGCATCCCGCCGCGCGGGCCGAATCGGTTACCACTGTACTGATGAGGCACAACAGCAACATTTGTGCACAAAATTTCGTGTGATGCGCTGTCACTTTGTGGCCCCGTGTCATGACGCCGCTGCTAGCCGACTGAATTAGGACATGATTTTCCGCAACGACGTCGGTCTCCGTCCGACACTATCCCCGGGGCATTTTGACTTGAGGCCGATTGCGAGCATAAGTAGCACCCCATCGGCGGGGACCAGCAATGAAGCCGGAGCGCTGGGTTTCGCGCAAGCCAGTCTTGCCGCGCGTCCCGGCACAACAGGAAAGATAAGTGCTGCATGAACTCGTTTTTTCGGCGGCAGTTGACCGATTACGTTGAATACCATCGTGACCCCTGGAATTGCGTGATGCATGTGTTCGGCATCGTGTTCCTGTTTCTGGCGGCCATTCTCCCCCTCAGCCTGTTGTCCTTCACCCTGTTCGGAGTTGAGGTCAGCGCGGCCGTGATCGCTGTGCTGCCGGTCCTGTTTTATTGGTTCTTGCTCGATCTGGCGCTTGGCGCCGGAATCTTTTGCGGGGCTGTCGTTCTGCTGTCACTGGCCGCCTGGATCGTCAGTCATGTGACCATCACCGGCCTGTGGTCGCTTACGGCGGTCCTCCTCGTCGTGGGAGTCGCCTCGCAGATCATCGGGCACCAGGTGTTCGAACGCAGGAAACCCTCGATGGCTGACCATCCCACCCATCTGCTGCTCGGACCGATGTTCGTGATGGCGAAATTATTCATCGCGCTGGGCTTTCGGCACGATCTCGCGAGTATTATCCAGCCTCCGCAAGATTCCCTGTCGTATTCCCAGTAGCTCCAGCCGTACTGCATCCCACCGCATGACACGAATCCTGGTTACAGGCGGTAACGGCTTCATTGGCAAGCACCTGGTCTCGGCGCTTGTCGCGCAAGGCAGCGACGTGCGCGTGCTTGATCTGCAGCCGCCGTCGCGAGCGTTACCGAAGGTCGAGTATGTCAAGGGATCGGTGCTTGACCGCGACCTCGTGCACAGCGCCATCGACGGCGTCGACGAGGTCTATCACCTTGCCGGGCTGCCCGGGATGTGGCTGCCGCGGAAGGCCGATTTCCACGACGTCAACTGTGGCGGCACCGAGGTCGTGATCGGGACCGCGTGCAAGCGTGGCGTGAAGCGGCTCCTGCACTGCTCCACCGAATCAATCCTGTTCCGCGCCTCGCGATCGGACGATCGCCTGGCCGACGATGCGCTATTGCCCGACAACATGCCGGGGCCCTATACGCGCTCGAAAATGCTCGCCGAGCGCTACGCGATGCAGCAG
Organism: Bradyrhizobium sp. LeoA1Lang; assembly: GCF_055413685.1. Classification (NCBI taxonomy): domain Bacteria; kingdom Pseudomonadati; phylum Pseudomonadota; class Alphaproteobacteria; order Hyphomicrobiales; family Nitrobacteraceae; genus Bradyrhizobium; species Bradyrhizobium sp. LeoA1Lang. The sequence continues at coordinate 59,206 of NZ_JBVAPG010000007.1, forward strand.
GCGGCATCGGGATATCCTGTCGTCATCGGCTGCCCGACGATGCCGATCGGGACCCACGACCACAATTTCACGCCGCCGACGGAGATGCTCCGGCTGTTCCTGAACCAGCGCGTGCAGCTCTATCTGGACTTCGTCGTGAACCTGGTTGACGTGCGCGATGTCGCGGCAGGGCTTATCCTCGCCATGGAACGCGGGCAGTTCGGACATCGCTACATTCTCGGCGGCGAAGGCATCGCGCTGAAGCAGGTGCTGCGGATCATGGCGCATGTCCGGGGCCGCCGCACGCCGCGCCTTGCGATGAATGGCCGCCTCGCTGAGATCACCGCGGGCCTCCTGGAGTTCGTTGCCGATCACGTGACCCACCGGCCGCCATCCGGTACGGCTGAAGGGGTGCGGATCGCGCGGCGGGCCGAGGCGCTGTCGATCGAAAAAGCGCAGCGTGAACTCGGCTATGCGCCGGGGCCGGTCGAGCCTGTGCTTCGCGAAACCATTGCGCATCTGCTTGGCTCCGGTCACAATCAGGCGGAATGGGAACCGGCGTCGAGCCCGGGCGCCCAATCGTTCAATACCACGCGCCGGTTTGGCGTCTGATCCAATCGCCTGATACGGTTGCAATATGTCGCAAGACCCTGGTCAATGGTTCGCGTTTGTCTGGAGCGGGTGGACCGCCACCTGGCCCACCCAATTGCTCGCCATTATCTGGATTCTGTGGGTCACGAGCTGGGTCGTGGCGTCGGTGTGGTCCGGCCAGACCAAGAAGCATGTCATGACCTCGGAGTCGCTGAGGTACCGCATCCCCATCCTCCTGGGCGCGATCCTGTTCCTGCCGTGGACCGGAAGGATCCTGGGTGAAAAGCCGCTGTGGCAGTTCGGCAGCCTCGGCATCTATGTGATGGCGGTCCTGACGCTTGCCGGAATCTCCTTCACGTGGTGGGCGCGAATCCACCTCGGACGGTTCTGGTCGAACGCTATCACGCACAAGGAAGGCCACCACGTCATTGACACCGGGCCGTATGGCCTTGTGCGCCACCCGATCTATACCGGCCTGATCGCAGGAATGCTGGTCACCGGCATTGCCGTCGGGACGGTGACGGCGATCCTCGGGGCAGTGCTGATCTCGCTCGGCATGGCGCAGAAGGCCCGCATGGAGGAGGTATTTCTCAGCGCCGAACTCGGCGCGGAGGAATATGGCGCCTATCGCCGGCGCGTTCCGATGCTGATCCCGTTCATGCCGGCCGGCTAGCGCAGGATAGTTTCTGCCTAAATCGGCGTGCCGTAGCCCGGGTGGAGCGTCAGCGTAACCCGGGACATCTGCTTCAGCGTTTGCGAGTGGCCCCGGGTTTGCGCGTTCCGCTCCACCCGGGCTACGTGCAGAAATCCGTCACCGTGGTCGCGGCGAGGACTTGTCGCCCGAAGCCTGGCCCCGCGACGAGCGGGGAGCGGGACTTGTCGGTCGCTTTGCCGGCTCCGCAGCCGTCGCCGTCGTGGCGGGCTGCTGTGCGATCGGCATCAGGTGACGCGGAATGACGATGCGCTGACCGGCGGTCAGCGGGGCGTTATCCGGTAGCTGATTGGCCTGGGTGAGCGCCCACAGCGGGACGTGGTTCGCCGTGGCGAGGCTCTGCAAGGTGTCGCCGGCGCGGGCGAATTGTGGAATCCCGCTGTCCCACAGCTCGAGCGGCGCATCCGGCGGAACAAGGTAGCGCAGCGGTGCCGTCTCACCCTTGACCTGCATCGGTGTCGTGCCGAGTTGCACAACCGCGTTCACCAACTGGTCGTGGATGGTGTCCATCTTGTCGATGTTGATGTGGGTGACTTCCTTGTGGTCCTTCATGTCGTAGCTTGCATAGTGACCCTGATAGCCTGGCTCCGCGACGACATCGCCGCCCCCGAGCACGCTGTCAGACATGAAGATATTGATGAAGCGCTCGACATTGAGCGGCACGTTCCCCGTTGCGTGCGCCGGATCGATGATGACAATCAGGCTGACCGGGATGTTTTCTTCCTGCAGGACTTCGGCCAAGATCACGGAGCAAAGCCCGCCCATCGAGTGCCCGATCAGGACGATCGGAAGAGGATCTTCCTTGTATTCGCGAATCGCCTTGGCGGCGACGAGCCGGCAGATGGTGAACTCATAGACGTCGGCCTGGACGCCGACTTTCTCGAGGCGGCTGGTCAACCAGTCCATCCCGCGCGAAAAGATCGGACCCATGGCACCGCGGAAAAGATAGGCGCGCACGCGTGGCGTCGGCGCGGGCTGCTCCGCGGCAGGTGGTGGCGGCGGCGTGGCCACCGCCGTAGCCGTATTGGTCTGTTGTTTTGCGTATGCGGTCGGGCCGGCGAGCGTCAAGTTGCAACTGGCCGACAGAAAGCAGGCTACTAGGATTACCCGGAACACAATGGCCGCAATCGGTCTCGGATTGATCATGCGCCTTTTGCCCGTGATTTCGGCGCGCAGATACGCCGGCTCTCGATCGCCGGCAGGCCACTTGCCCGCGTTCACGATGAACTAGCGCGCTGGAATTGGCGGAATTGCGGCGCAACCTGCGCGCCGCAACCCGATACGCCGGGGATCAATTCCGGGCTGCAGCCGCGCTGGCTGCCCGTGGTGCGGCGGTGCCGGCGCTTGCCTCACTCGGCTGCCGTCGCCTCGTCGGCGATGCCGGACTCGGTCGACCGAAGACGACGGCGTCAATCTCGCCGATCACCTTCTGCTGCATGATCTGGTTCTTTTCGATCGTCAGGTGCCCGACACCCGGCACGCTCGCCACATTGACGTTCTCCAGCGTGCCCTGGAATCCCCTCGTCCGTTCGACCGGCGTGCCGGCGCCGTTGGCGACGTAGAAATTGACGTATCGTCCGACGCGTCCGGAAAGGCTGGTGTGGAACACCGAGTCCAGCCCGATTGCGAGCTTCACGGGAACGCCGAGCTGGTCCAGCCTCCCGACCATGTCGGGCAGGGAGGTCGCGCCCGAGGAGTGGCCGACCAGGATGATGGTCTTGGTCTTGCCGCTTCGGTATTCGGCCGCGGCCTCGTTGGCGAGCGACGACCAGAATACGTAATTGCTGATGGTCACCTGGATGCCCTGGGCCTGCAGCTTGGCGGCAATTTGATCCAGTCCCAGCGAGAAGATGTTCAACACCCCTCGGAGCATATAGACGTGCGCGGTGGAGGCGCGAGCGGCCGCCGATTCCGGCGCAGCCTGCGCCGGGCTTGCGACGACCGGAAGCAGCAGCAGCAACAGCGCGGTCGCGATGGCGCGCAGCCGCGGAGACAAATGCCGGCCGACCAGTCCAGTGTGGCCGCGATATGCGTTCATGGCTCCTCCTCGAAGCGCTACCGAATATTGCCGATGACCGTAACCCCGGCGCGCTCGCAACCGCAACAAAAGCGGTACGCGTAGCGTGGCTTTACTGTTGCGGCGTGTCTCGGGAGCAACACGATCTGCGGGATTCGTTAATGTTTGTCGTGAGCTAGGGGAATGGGCGGGAACTTGGCGAGAACATGGCGACCGTCGGGAGGCAAACGAAATTAGCGGCCGGGCACGCGCTTTTGATTGCGGCATATCCGGCGCGCTTACGGGCTCGATTTACAAGCCGCTGCTTGGGGCGGCGATCCGCGGTCAAAGCGCTGCTTGGTCCGGCCGCCGCGACCACAAACTTCGATGAACATCGAGATATTTCGTGCGGCTGACAACGCCGAAGATCATTCCGCTTAGCGGAAAACCAAAGATGGATTCATGCGTTGCCGCGGCTTGCTGCCATCAATCCCATGCGGCATGATCGCGCCGCAAAATGGTAGACCACAGTCAATGTGGCTGACGAACCGGGAGGGCTTCATGAAACGAATTCTGTCAGGCGCGTTCGCCTGCATGCTGGCGGTCTCGGCCACCGCGGCGCTGGCGCAAAGCAAGCCGCCGCCGCTCAAGATCGGTGGCATCCTCGACATGTCGAGCCTCTACGCCGACATCACCGGCCCCGGCAGCGAAGCCGCCGCCAAGATGGCGGTGGAGGATTTCGGCGGCGAGGTGCTGGGGCGCAAGGTCGAAGTCGTCGTCGGCGACCATCTCAACAAGGCCGACCTCGCCGCGAACATCGCGCGCGATATGCTCGACAACCAGGGCGTCGAGATGATCTTCGACGTCGCGGCTTCCGCCACCGCGCTTGCCGCGGGCGAGATCGCCAAGGCGCGGGGCAAGATCATCATCTTCAACGGCCCCGGCTCGATCCGCCTCAGCAACGAGGCCTGCGGGCCCTACACCGTGCACTATGTGTTCGACACCTTCGCGCAGGCCAATGTGACGGGTCTCGCGGCGGTGAAGTCCGGCCTCGACACCTGGTTCTTCCTGACCGCCGACTACGCCTTTGGGCAGGATCTCGAGAAGGACACGACCAATGTCGTGGTCAAGACCGGCGGCAAGGTGCTGGGCAGCGTGCGCCATCCGCTCAACACATCGGATTTCTCGTCCTTCCTGCTGCAGGCGCAGGCCTCGAAGGCCAAGGTGGTCGGGCTTGCCAATGCCGGCGGCGATACCATCAACGCGATCAAGCAGGCGGCCGAATTCGGCCTGGCCAAGAGCGGCCAGAAACTCTCGCCGCTGCTCGCCTTCGTCACCGACATCGACAGCGTCGGGCTCGACACAGCTCAGGGGCTGCTGCTTGCCGAAGCCTTCTATTGGGACCTGAACGACGAGACCCGCGCGTTCACCAAGCGCTTCATGGAGCGCACCAAGCGCGTGCCGACCTCGGCGCAGGCCGGCGTCTATTCTTCCGTCACGCATTACCTGAAGGCGGTGAAGGCGGCGGGCACCACGGATTCCGCGGCTGTCATGAAGGTGATGAAGGAGACCCCGATCAACGACATGTTCGCCAAGAACGGCAGGATCCGCGAGGACGGCCGCATGGTGCACGACATGTATCTGTTCGAGGTGAAGAAGCCGTCCGAGTCGAAGGGACGCTGGGACGACCACAAGCTGCTCGCGACCGTTCCGGGCAACGAGGCGTTCCAATCGCTGGAGAACTCGCGCTGCCCGCTGGTGAAGAAGTGACGCGAAACGTGGTCGTCATTGCGAGAAGCGCAGCGGACGAAGCAATCCATGCCTCCGCAAGCGGCGAGATGGATTGCTTCGCTTGCGCTCGCAATGACGGCGGGGGATATGATGTCGAGAACCAACAACCAAGAAAGCGAATCCCATGACTGAAAACAGCATCGTCCTGCAAAACCTCGACAACGGCCTGCTCACCATCACCATGAATCGTCCGGAGCGGCGCAATGCGCTGAACCCGGATATGACGCGCGGCCTGGTCGAGGCGGCGGGGCGGGCGGCCGAGGATCACGAGGTGCGCGCGGTGCTGATCAAGGGCGCCGGCGGCACCTTCTGCGTCGGCGGCGACGTGAAGTCGATGGCGGAGGGCCGGGCGCCGCTGCCGTTCGAGGCCAAGCTTGCCAATCTGCGCCGCGGCATGGAGGTCTCGCGGATCCTGCATCAGATGGCAAAGCCCGTGGTGGCGCAGCTCGATGGCGCTGCGGCCGGCGCCGGGCTCTCGATCGCGCTGTCCTGCGACCTGCGCGTGGCGAGCGAGTCCTGCAAGATCACCACCGCTTTCGCCAAGGTCGGCTTCTCCGGCGATTATGGCGGGACCTATTTCCTGACCCAGCTCCTCGGCAGCGCGAAGGCGCGCGAGCTCTATCTGACCTCGCCGGTCCTCACCGCACAGGAGGCGCATGCGCTTGGCGTCGTGACAAAGGTGGTGCCGGATGCGCAGATTGACGCCGCCGCACGCGAGCTTGCGATGTCGCTGGCACAGGGACCGTCGATCGCGCTCGGCTTCATCAAGCGCAACATCAACAATGCCGAGCATCTGTCGCTCGAGGATTGCTTCGATGGCGAGGCGATCCATCACACGCGCTGCGGCGAGACCGCCGACCACAAGGAAGCGGCCAAGGCGTTCGTCGAGAAGCGCAAGCCCGTCTTCAAGGGCGAGTAGGGATGGCCGGCTATCTCGGGCTGCGCCAGATCTGCCTGGTGGCCCCACAGCTCGGGCCCGTGATTTCTGACATCGCCGACATCATGGGCCTGAGCGTCTGCTATCGCGACGGCAATGTCGCGAAATATGGGCTGGAGAACGCGCTGCTGCCGGTCGACACCATCCTGCTCGAAGTGGTGGCGCCGTTCCAGCCGGGCACGGCCGCGGGCCGCTTCATCGAGAAGACCGGCGGCCGCGGCGGCTACATGGCGATCTTCTGCTGCGACGATCCCGACGCGCGTGGCGCGCATGCCAATGCCATCGGCGTGCGCACCGCGAACGTCATCACGCATGCACCCTATCACGGCGTGCAGCTCCACCCGCGCGACTGCCGCGCTGCCTTCATCGAGTTCAACCACACCGATGGCAGCGACGATGTTCTGGGGCCTTATCCCCCGGCCGGGCCGGAGTGGCAGAAACACATCCGAAAAGATGTGACGCAGGCGCTGACGGAAGTCGAGATGCAGAGCCCGGAGCCGCAAGCGCTGGCGCAGCATTGGGGGCGGATTCTTGATTGGCCGGTGAACGGCGAGGCCGAGTTACGCCTGCCGAATTGCAGCTTCCGCTTCGTCAACGGCGAAAGCGAGATCATGAGCGCGCTCACGTTCAAGGTCGCCGATGTCGCGAAGGTCCGCGACGCTGCCGGGAAGAAAGGTCTGAACGTCGCCGGCGATGAATTCTCGTTGGGTGGGGTAACGTTCCGCCTGATGCACTGACTTGTAGGGGTGGGCAAAGCGCAGCGTGCCCACCATTCACGGTCTGTGCAAGAGAAGGTGGGCACGCTGCGCTTTTCCCACACTACGCGTCGGCGCAAGCGGCGTTACCGCCCCTTGAAATTCGCGATGCGGCGCTCGGCGCTGGCTTTGACGCCTTCCTTGAAATCTTCGGTGGTCCGCAGCCTGGTCTGCTCGATCAGTTCATGGTTGGTGGCTGCGAGCACGCGGTCGGCAAAATCAGCGCGCATGGTGGCGCGGGTGGAGATGAGGCCGAGAGGGGAGCATTCGGCGATCTCCTGTGCGAGCTTGAGCGCCTCTGATCGTACCTGGTCCTGCGGCACCAGTACATTGGCGAGCCCCCAGCGATAGGCCTCCTCGCCGGTGACGCGGCGGCTGGTGTAGAACATCAATTCCGCGTTGTTCTTGCCGATCAACTCAGGCAGCGTGAATGTCAATCCGAAGCCGGGATGGAAGCCGAGCTTGGTGAAGTTCGCCGAGAAGCGCGCCTCGGGGCAGGTGACGCGGAAGTCTGCGGAGACGGCAAGTCCGAGTCCGCCGCCGATGGCGGCGCCGTGGACGGCGGCGACGATCGGCTTCTTGTTGCGGAAGATGCGCACCGCCTGCACATAGAGATGGTTGATCGGCAGATTGGCGGCCGGATCGGACTCCGCGCGCGCTTCCTGCTCCTGCCGTGCCGGATCGCTGAAATTGGCGCCGGCACAGAACGCCTTGCCTTGGGCGGCGAGCACACTGCTGCGGATCTCGATGTCGCGGTCGAATTCCTCGAGCGCATCCGCGATCTGATTGATCAGCGCGACGTCGAAGAAGTTCAACGGCGGTTTGCGGATTTCGATCAGGCCGACATGGCCCTGCTTCTCGACGCCGATATCGGTATATTTGCTCATGAGCGTTCCCCTTTGAATTAGCGCAGGCCGGCCGCGCGCCTAGCGCAAACCAAGTCCGCGCGCAACGATGCCGCGGAGCACTTCCGTGGTGCCGCCCTGGATCGTCAGTTTCGGCGCCGTCCTGATCGCGAACTCGAGCTGCTTCTCCAGCGTCTCGCGGTTGGATGCGGTCTCCTCGACGAAGGCGGCGAGGTCGCGCACCCGGTGCGGCAATTGCTGCTCCCATACGGTGCCGATGTCCTTGACGATGGACGCCTCCACCACCGGCTCCTTGCCGGCCTGCAGCATGCCGGCGACCGAGACCGACATGCGGCGCATGGTGTGTAGCTGCGCCACCAGGCGGCCGATGCCTTCGGCGCTGCGGGTGTCCGGCTTGTCGCCGACGGCGCGCACGAGTTCGGTCAGCACGTAGTAAGTCTCGAGGAAGCGCTCGGGGCCGCTGCGCTCATAGGCGAGCTCGCTCGTCGCCTGCTTCCAGGCGCCGTCAATCTCGCCGAGCACGTGATCGTCGGGCACGAAATAGTCGGTGAAGACGACTTCGTTGAATTCGTACTGCCCGGTGATCTGGCCGATCGGATTCACCTGAATGCCTGGTTGCTTCATCTTGACCAGGAACTGGGTCAGGCCGTGGCGGCGATTTTCCTTGGTCGGCGGCGAGGTGCGGAAGATCGCGATCATGTAGTCGGCGATATGCGCCGAGGAGGTCCAGATCTTGCTGCCGTTGATCAGATAGCCGCCATCGGTCTTGGTCGCGCGCGTCTTCGCCGCGAACAGGTCCGAGCCGGAATTCGGCTCGCTCATGCCGATCGCAAAGCACAGCTCGCCGCGGCAGATGCGCGGTAGGATGTCCATCTTGACATGCTCGGGCGCATATTTCAGCAGCACCGGTCCGCTCTGGCGGTCGGCGACGAAGAAGCGTCGTGTCGGCGCGTTGGCGACTCGCATTTCCTCGGTCACCACATAACGCTCCAGGAACGAGCGCTCCTGGCCGCCATATTTCTTTGGCCAGGTCATGCCGAGCCAGCCCTTGGCGCCGACACGGCGCGAGAATTCCGGTGCGTCGGTATCTTCGCGGTTGGGCTTGTTCGGATCAAAGGTGCCGGCGGCGATCTCTTCGGCAAGGAAGGCGCGCACCTCTTTACGCAATCGCTCGCATTCGGGCGGCAGGCGGATCGGATCGAAACGTAGGGCTGCAGTCATGGCTCTTTCCGTAAATCAGCGCGAGGCCACCAGCGGCCACAATTCGTCGGCGCCTCTGGCGGCGACGCGCTTGCCGAGCTCAACCGCCCAATGGCTTTCCGAGCCGAAGTCGTCGCGCCAGGCCAGCGCGCGCAGCGAATAGCGGTGCAGGATGTGCTCGATGGTGAAGCCGATCGCGCCGTGCACCTGGTGCGCGATGGCGCCGCCTTTCTCCGCCGCCTCCGCGCAGCGGATCTTGGCGGACGCTGCTTCGAGGTACACCGCGTCGTCGAAGGAGGTCGCGTTCGCGATGGCGTCGGCGGCAGAGGTAGCGGCGGCGAGCGCGGCGGCCGATTCGCCAGCGAGGCGTGCGAGATTGTGCTGCACCGCCTGGAATTTCGAGATCTTCTTCTCGAAGGCGACGCGCTCATTGGAATAGCGCACGGAAATGTCGAGCATCGCTTCCAGCGCGCCCGCGATCTGCAGGCTGCGGACCACGCCGCCCATCAGCATCAGCGTCGCTTGGCCAAACCCCTTGGGCGCCGGCTTGATCGTAACAGGCTCGACCTTGTCCAGCGTCACGGTGTCCGAATTGTCGTAGCCGACATTGAGGCCGGCCTCGATCCGGCCTTTGGCAGCGTCGACCAATGCGATCGAGATGCCGCCATTGTTGCCATGCGCCAGCACCGCGAAATGCTTTGCTGCTTTGGCAAACGGCACGCCGCGGGCGCGGCCGGACAGGCTGCCATCGGCATTGAGCGTGATGCGATCCTTTGGGCTCCCGGGGATCACCGTCATCTCGCCGTCGGGAGAAGCGATCTTCGCTTGCGCGAGCAGCCAGCCAGCCAGCATGGTCTCGGCGAGCGGGACCGCGACCGCAAACCGGCCGGCGGCGTTGAGCACGGCAAAACCATCGGCCAGACTCGCGCCGGAGCCGCCGAGATCGTCCGGCACCCAGGCAAGCGGCAGGCCGGCCTCGCTCAGCGCCTGCCAGAGTGGCGCTTTCCAGCTTCCCGTCTTGTCACTGTTGATGGTCTGGGCGTCGGCGAGATCGGCAAAGATTTTCTCTGCGGTCTCGACGACGATATTCTCACTCTCCGCCACGGCGTTCCTCAAGTTATGGAATTTGGCACGTCTCGGACGCGCCAAACTGTCGCGCCAAGTGCATTCCGTTCTTGCGCTTTATGATGCGGAAAAGCCATAGCCGTGACAAGCGCTGTCCGCAGGGCCGCCTGCGGCGGCGGCATGCGAGCCATAGTGCGGAAAGAGAAATTCCACGCAACGGAGTTCTGGCTTGTCGCGCTGGGTGCGCGATATGGTATGCCAGCGCCGGAACGTTTTGAGCGCAAAAGCTAAAGAGGGAGTGCGGATGTCGAAGGATGGTTTGTATGCAATCGTAACGGGCTCGGCGTCCGGCCTTGGGGCCGCGACCGCGCAGATCCTGGCCAAGGTCGGCGGGCGCGTCGTCGTCAACTATTCCAACAGCAAGAAGGAAGCCGAGGAGACCGCCGATCTCTGCCGCAGCGCCGGCGCCGAGGTCGTGGTGGTGCAGGGCGACGTGTCGCGCGACGAGGACTGCCGCAAGATCGCTGCTGCCGCGGCATCCTGGGGCAGGCTGGATGCGCTCATCAACAATGCCGGCACCACCAAGCATGTCGCGCACGACAATCTCGACGGGCTCTCGGCGGAAGATTTCCAGCGCATCTACGCGGTGAACACGATCGGGCCGTTCCAGATGGTGCGCGCGACCCGTCCGCTGCTTGAAGCCGCCGCGAACGCGTCGGGGCGCGCCTCGGCGGTGGTGAATGTCTCGTCGGTCGCAGGCATCTCCGGCGTCGGCTCCTCGATCGCTTATGCTGCAAGCAAGGGTGCGCTCAACACCATGACGTTGTCGCTGTCGCGCGCGCTCGCGCCGCTCATTCGCGTCAACACGGTCTGTCCCGGCTATATCGATACGCCCTGGTTCACCAAGGGCCGCGGCGAAGCCGGCGCCAAGCAGGTGCGCGATGCTGTCGTGGCGAGGGTGCCGCTGAAGGTCGCCTCAACGGCCGAAGATATCGCGCAGCTCGTCTGCTTCCTGGCGACGCCGGCCTCGGGCAACATGACCGGCGAGTGCGTGCGCATGGATGCGGGGATGCATCTGATCGCATAATCGTCGATTGCGAGAGCACTGCGGTGGGGTGGGCAAAGCGCAGCGTGACCACCATCCACGGACCGTGCGAGAAAGGTGGGCACGCTGCGCTTTGCCCACCCCTACGTGCGCGCTCAAAGCGGCGAACGACTACCGCCTGCCGGGATCGGGAATGACGCCGCTCGCCACCAGCCGGTTCCAGATGAACAGCACCACCAGCGCGCCGATCGTGGCGGTGATGAAGCCGGCGCCCTGGTCGGGGCTGTAATGGCCGATGGCCTGACCTATCCAGGTTGCGAGGAACGCGCCGGCAATGCCGAGCACCGTGGTCAGGATAAACCCGCTCGGGTTGTTCGGTCCCGGCGACAGGAACCGCGCGATGATGCCGGCGACAAAGCCGACGATAATGATCCAGAGAATGCCGCTCATGGCGGTCGTCCTTTCCTGAAACGAGAGATCACCGCTTCACACGGTCGCAATTAGATCCGCCTCGAGATTTCATCGTCGTTCGGCAACCGGCCGTCCGGCGTCAGATGATTGATGGCGTCGGGCAAATACTGGCTCAAGCCGCGGAGCAGGTCGTCGCGCGACATTCCGCTCTGCGCGGAGATCTGGTCGATCTGGTCGGCACCCAGCGCATTGGCGAGATCGCCCGGCGCGACCTGCTTGTTCGGGCCGTTGCTGACCCAGGAATCGGCGTGGTCACCAAGGCCCTTGTCCTGGAGTTGCTTGAGGAGATCGCCGAGCCCGCCGCTCAGGACGGTGCCGGCCGCACCACCCGCGAGCAGTCCGCCAAGGCCGCCCTTGAGAAGGTCGCTCAGTCCGCCGCCGGCGGGACCGCCGGGAAGGCCTGCGGCTACGACGTTGCCGGGCGAGGGAGCGGGTGTCTGAGGTGGCGTCGGCGTCGGCGCCTGCCGTGGGGCCTCGCCGGGCTGATTGGTGAAATGCTTGACCGCCTTCCAGGCCAGCAGTGCCAGGATGGCCATGGTCATTGGCGACATGCCGCCCTTGTCGGATTCGGCGCTCGGCGTGCTGGGCCCGCGCGGGCCATTCTGCATGCCGTTGAGTACGTCGAGTAAACCCATCGTCTTCTCCCGCGTATCTGCCCCGCGCCGAAAACATAACGGCGGCCCATGACGGTTACAAGGCACGGCCGCAAGCTGCGGCTTCCGTTCGGTAGGCACAAAATACCAACTCTGCTATCGATTATGGTCACGAGGTTGAACGGCGGATGAATGCTTTAGATCGACCGATCGGGATCGCCGGCGCCGGCAGCATCGGCTGTTTTGTCGGCGGCATGCTGGCTGCCGCCGGCCGCAAGGTGGCGCTGTTGGCGCGGCCGCGCGTGATCGATGAAATCAGGGGTAACGGGCTGCGGCTGACCGGCTTCGACGGGTCGGAGCAAAGGCTTGCCGCGAATGAAATCACGCTGTCGGACGATCCCTCGATTTTTGACGACGCCGGCACGGTGCTGGTCACGGTCAAGAGCGCGGATACCGCTGATATGGCCGACATCATCGCCGGCCACGCGCCTGAAGACGCTGATATCGTCAGCCTGCAGAACGGCGTCGGCAATGTCGGCCTGTTGCGCCAGCGTTTGCCCGGGCGAAAGGTGCTGGGCGGGATGGTGCCGTTCAACGTCGTCGGGCTCGGCGAGGGCAGGTTTCACCGCTCGACATCAGGCGCGATCGTCGTCGAACGGGATGCGGCGGGCACGGCGCTACGATTATCGGTGCCGGGCCTTGCGATGCGCGCCACCGACAATATTGACCGCGTGCAGTGGGGCAAGCTGATCGTCAATCTCAACAACGCGCTGAATGCGCTCTCCGACGTGCCGCTGCGCCGGCAGCTCGCGCAGCGAAGCTGGCGAAAGCTGTTCGCCGACCAGATGGCGGAGGGGCTCGCGGTAATCAAGGCGGAAGGCATCAGGCCGGTGTCGCCGACGCCGATTCCGCCTGGGCTGATGCCGCCGCTGTTGCGGCTACCTGATGCGATCTTCGGGGCACTGCTCGGGCGCACCATGAAGATCGATCCGCAGGCGCGCTCCTCGATGTGGGAAGATCTCAAGCGCGGGCGCCGCACCGAGATCGATTATCTGCAGGGCGTCATCACAGATATCGCCGACCGGCGCGGCCTGAAGGCGCCGCTGTCGCGGCGTATCGTCGAATTGGTCAAGCAGGCCGAGGCGGCGGGCAAGGGCTCGCCTGGGTTGACGGTCGAGCAGATCCGAGGCTGATGCCTTGAAAAGGCGCCGGTCCCGCACGAATTTCAATGAGGACATGATGGAGGAGGATCGATGAGACGGATCGCCACCGCAGTGTGGTCGGTTGCGGCCGTGGCTCTAGGTTCAGTCGCGGCGTCCCATGCCGCGCCGCCGACGGTCGTCCCTTCGCCGGGCTATGACGCACGATTGCAGGAGAGCCGCGCGGCATCGCGGGCGCCGACCTTTGATCCGGTTGCGCCTGCCCGCAAGCCGGTCGCGCCGCACCGCGCCAAGCGGACCCATCCGCGCTAGTTAGGGCACGTCGTAGCCCGGGTGGAGCGAAACGCAACCCGGGATCTTTGCCTTAGGCGGGGGCGGCCCCGGGTTACGCTTTCGCTTCACCCGGGCTACTACAATTCCGAATGGATCAGCTCCGCTGCTTCGCCTTGGCGGGCGGCGCCGGCGGCTGCGGGGCGAAAATCTTCTTGAACTCGTTCCAGCTCGCGGAGACCCGCGGCCAGTCGCAGGAAAACGAGTCCTTGGCGCATTTTGCGGCTCTGATGCGCTCGGCCCGCTTGACCGGGCTTGCCACCGGCACCGGCACCCGCACCGTCTCGGTCCGCAATGTCACCTTCTGGACGTCCGGCTGCGCGGGCGGTTGCATTGGCGGTTGCTGCGCTTGCGCTTCCTGCTGCTGCTTCAAGGCGAGCGCCGCGGTCATGCTCTCGCGGCGCTGCTTTTCCAGATAGCGTGCATATTCCTGGTCGATCTTCTTCTGCTCCTCCGGCGTCGGGTTGGGGCCGGAGATGTCGAATGAGCGGTCCTGCAGGAAGTCATAATAAGTGTAGCCGCCGCCGGGCTTGCGGCGGCCGGCGAATTTCGCGTTGCAGTCGCCAAGCTGCGAGGTCTTGTCTTCCTTGGTCTTCGCCTTCTCGGCGACGTCGGCGCATTCCTCGAAATCCCTCGGCGTGCCGCGCCACCATTGCGCGTCGACGCGCGCGGGCGCAAGCACGGCTGCACCGGCGGTGGCGGCAACACTGAGCATTAGCAAACGCGAGGCGATCACAGAGGCATTCCCAGCCAGATTCGGACGGGCGAGAGAGTTGGGCGGATTGTCGTCATTTTGATGGCGCTTGTCACGGTGGAACCGTGCGTCCACAGGGTGTGGGCGAGGTCTCATAGCGCACCCGGTCACGCTTGGCTTCGATTAAAATTTTCAAGAAATTTCAAGGCGAAGGACGGCACGCAAGCTGGCCGCGGTCGTTGTCGCCGCGATTCACACAGTGGGCTTGGGTCCGGATGGAACCCACGCGACAGCGACGAGGATTTCGCTTACCTCGCCCGGCCGCCACCGTTTTCCGCCCCGCCCAGGATGCAGAACCACAGCGGCGTCTGCTCGGAACGTTCTCAGGCGGCCTTCACGGTCGCGAGGAATTTTGACACTTCATTGCGCAGCAGCTCCGACTGCCGCGACAATTCGCCCGCCGCATCGAGCACATTCGATGCGCTGCCGCCGCTCTCCTCGGCGGCATGCGTGACGTCCTCGATATTCTCAGACACGTCCCTGGTGCCGACGGCCGCCTGCTGGATGTTGCGCGAGATCTCGCTGGTGGCGGCGTCCTGCTGCTCGACGGCGGAGGCGATCGCGGTCGACACTTCGCCCATCGAGCGGATCACGCCGACGATATCGCCGATGGCGCTTGCCGACTCCGTGGTCGATTGCTGGATGTCGCCGATCTGCGCGGCGATGTCGGCCGTCGCCTTGGCGGTCTGCTCGGCGAGCGATTTGACCTCCTGCGCAACCACGGCAAAACCGCGCCCGGCGTCGCCGGCGCGCGCCGCCTCGATGGTGGCGTTGAGCGCGAGCAGGTTGGTCTGGCCGGCAATGTCGGTGATGAGATGGACGATGGTGCCGATCTGCTGGGCGGCGGCCGAGAGCTTCTGCATCTTGTCGCCGGCGGCATTGATTGCCGCAGTCGCCTCCGTCGCGATCCGGGCCGAATCGGTGACGCGCGCGCCGATCTCGCGGATCGAATTGGTGAGTTGCTCGACTGCGGCGGCGACCGCGTTGACATTCGTCGTTGCCTCGCGCGAGGCGACCGTGACCAGACCCGACTTCGCCGAAGTGCGATCGGTCGCGCCTTGCAGCGATTGCGCCGCCGCCTGCAGCTCGGTGGATGCGGAGGCGACAATGCCGACGACGCCGCCGATCGCGGTCTCGAAATCCGTCGCCCCAGCCGGTCCAGCATCTGGCGCCGGTCGCGGCGTTCGGCCTCGGTGTAGACGGCAAGCGCAATATCCATGTCGAGCAGCGCCGCGTTGACGATCGCGCGCTGCATCGCGGCCTGCTTCGCTGCGGAGCCGCGACTCAGCATGCGCACCGGCATGCGGATCGCGACCTCGCTCACGAGATCCGACAACAGCGCATTGTAGCCGCCGATATACCAGCTCGGCTCGAGCCCGAGCTTGTTGTGAATCTCGCCGATCCGCGTCACGGATGCTTCATAGTCGGCGTCAAAGCGTCCCTCCAGAATGATGGACCAGTGCTTTATCTGCATCTGCTTGGCATGCATCATGTGCTCGCGGCTGCGGAAGAAGCGCGCGGTCTGCGCGAAGCGGCTGACGTGATCGTAGAAGCGGTCAAGGATCCCGGGCAGCGCATCGATGACGAGGCTGCGCGCCTCGCGCAACAAGGCAGTGGTGTGATGGTCGATGCGATGGAAGGCGAGACGGGTGGCAAAGCCGCCGGCGCTATTCACAGAGTGCTCCGGATGGGGAAGGAGTGAGGTGGGGACGGCCGAAAGCGGCCGCTCCGGATTCTTGCGCGATTCGAGCCAGATGACCTTGATCTGGATCAAGCAAGGCAGGTCAGCCGGTTAACTTGTTGTTCACATCTGGCGCGCGCGTATTCGCGGAAGCGGCCCTTCGACCAGGTACGGACAGCGCGCCGGAACCCTTTCTCACGCGATCAGCCGCGAGCGGCGCCGACCGCCGCGGAGTCTGGCGATCGGACTTTCAGTCTGCTATGAGGTGCCGAAGCTCCGAGAGAGGGGTTCGCGGTCCCGTAGCTCAGCCGGATAGAGCGGCGGTTTCCTAAACCGTAGGTCGGAAGTTCGAGTCTTCCCGGGATCGCCATTCTTCCGGACGCAGGAAACCCGATAAAGACGGGCAGTTCTTGACGTACTGCATCCGTTCCGCCGATTTCAGGACCTCTCCTACTTCACCAGCGAACAGCCGCCTTCCGCCATCGGCCGGAATGCCTCTTCGGCCGGGATCGTCGCGATCAGTTTGTAGTAATCGTATGGGTATTTGGACTGCTCGGGCTTCTTGATCTCGAACAGATAGAGCGGGTGGATGACCCGGCCGTCCTGGCGGATGGCGACGTCGCCGAAAAGCTTGTCTTTGCCTCTGAACTTCTTCATTTGGGGCACGACCTGTTTGGCATCGTCGCTTGCCGTTGCGGCGACCGCGTTGAGATAGGCCAGAGTTGAGGCGTAGACGCCGGCTTGATTGCCGCTGGGCATCTTGCCGTTCATGCCCGGTCGCGCGGCGAATCGCTTGGCGAAGGCGCGGGTGTCCTCGTCCATGTCCCAGTAGAAGGCTTCCAGGAGCTGAAGTCCCTGCGCGACCTTCAGTCCCATGCCGTGCACGTCATTGATGAACAGCAGGAACGCGACCAGTGTCTGGCCGCCTTCCTGGATGCCAAACTCGGCAGCCTGCTTGACCGCGTTGATGGTGTCGCCGCCGGCATTGGCGAGCCCGATAACCTTGGCCTTGGAGTTCTGGGCCTGCAGCAGGAACGACGCGAAGTCGGAGGTGCCGAGTGGATGTTTGCTCGAGCCCAGCACCTTGCCGCCGTGCTTTTCGATGTAGCTGGTCGCTTCCGCCTCGATGCCTTGCCCGAGAGCATAGTTCACCGTGACGAAGTACCAGTCCTTGCCGCCGCGCTGCATCATAGCTGCCGCGGTAGTGTTGCCGGTGGCCCAGGCGTCGTTGACCCATTGAATGGTGTTGGGCGAGCAGGCCTTGCCTGTCAGGTCAGAGCTTGCCGTCGAAGACGCCAGGAAGGTCATCCGCGTGCCGCGAAGCAGCGAATTGATGGTGAGGCCGACGGCCGAATTCGGTACATCGACGATCGCATCGACCGCCTCGACGTCGAGCCATTTGCGTGCGATCGCGGACCCGACATCCGCCTTGTTCTGGTGATCGGCATAGACGATCTCGACCTTGCTGTTCTTGCCCCCGCCGGCGAAATCCTCCGCCGCCATCCGCGCGGCTTCCACCGAGCCCATGCCGTTGGTGTCCTGGAAAATGCCGGAGATGTCGTTGAGCACCCCGATGCGCGCGATGCTGTCGGAGATCTCGGCGCTCGCTGCGCTCGCCGTCAGGTTTCCGAGTAGCACAAGGGTCCAGCCCAACCGCTTCATCATCCTCTCCTCAGTCATGTCTTCGCGCAGCGATCTCTTCGCGCAGCCGATCGTTGCTCAGACCTGCCGTTCCGGCAGGCGCAGCACCAGCCCGTCGAGTTCGAGCGTCATCTTGATCTGGCAGGACAGACGGCTGCTCGGTAGGCGGTCGCAGGCGGTGCCGTCGAGCAGGGCGTCTTCCTCGTCGCCCATCGCGGGGAGGCGCGCCAGCCAGCCATCGTCGACATAGACATGGCAGGTGGCGCACATGGCGTTGCCGCCGCATTCGGCCAGAATGCCATCCAGCCCATGACGGGTTGCGGCCTGCATGGCGCTCTCGCCGTCGCTGATCTCGACCCGATCGCTTCGGCCGTTGGGACGAATGAAGGTAATCGCAGTCATCGCGCCTCTCGTCAGGCCGGAGTGATGGTAACGGGCAGGCTGTCAAGCCCGCGCAGCGTGTTGTTGAAGCGGCGCTTCGGCTCCCCCATGATCTCGATTTTCGCGACGCGGCGAGCCAAGGCCGACAGCATCACCTCGCCTTCGAGGCGGGCCACGAGCTGGCCGACGCACATGTGAATGCCCGAGCCGAAGCCGACATGGCCGCTGGTGCGTCGGTTGATGTCGTAGCTGTCAGGCTGGTCCCAACGCCTCGGATCGCGGTTGGCCGCGCCGAGGAACATCAGGACCTTCTCGCCCTCGCCGACCGGCGCGCCGCCGAGTTCGACCCCTCTCGTGGTGGTGCGGAAGAAGGTCTGGACCGGGCTTTCGAAGCGCACCGCTTCCTCGAAGGCGTTGCGCGCCAGTGTCGGATTATCGCGCAGCAATTGCCATTGATCCGGAAAGCGGGCCAAGCAGTAGATGGCCGCACCGAGGCCGTTGACGGTCGTATCGAGGCCGGCCGACAGCAGCGAGCGCACCAGGAGCGGCGCTTCCGCGGCAGTGATCTCCCCTTCATCGACGCGCGCGTGAATGCAGGCGCCAAAGCCGCTGGGTGCGAGGTTTTCGCGCTGGCATTGCTCGGCGATGTAGGCCTGGTGCGGCGCCGAACGTTCGATCGCCTCCTGCCGCAACTGGTTCGGCGGACCGAACGCGTTGAACACCAGGCTGGCATAGGGGAGCAGATGCTCGCGGCCTTCGGCCTTCAGTCCGAGCGCATCCGGGAAGACGGAGAGTGGATAGGCTTCCGCCAGATCCTCGATCGCATCGAAACTGCGCTTGTCGAGTAGCGCGTCGACCCTTGCTTCGGCGGCAGCAGCGAAGCCGTCGCGCACTTGCTTCATGACGCTCGGAGACAGCACGCGGCTGAGCACGGCGCGCATCCGGGTATGGGCGGGCGGATCGGCTTCGAGAATCAGGCTCGGCGGCCGCCAGGGTTTTTCCTTCTTGAAATCGCTCAAGCCCACGCCGCGGCTGGAGCAGAAGGTCGCAGGATCGTTCAGCACCGCATGGACTTCGGCGTAGCGCGCAACGCCGTAGACGTTCCACTTATCCAGATACACGACCGGCCCCGCTTCCCGCAGGACCTCATGGATCGGGAAAGGATCGGCAAAGAACTCGATCGCAAAGGGATCAACGTCCAGATGCGGAACGGCGCTGGTCGTGGAAGAGGAGCCGAGTGTGCTCATTCAAGTCCTCCCTCTTGCTTGCCCTATCGCATCAGCCGGAATTTTCCACCATCCACTTTGATGAGAAAGGCGGAACGCTCGTCGTAGCCATTGTGGTCGGTCGGACTCATGGTGGAGAGGCCGTTGTTCAAATAGACGTCCTTGCCGCGCTCAAGCTGATCGCGCAGTGCAGCCCGGAATTCTGGCGTACCCGGCTTGGCGGCCTTCAAGGCGTTTGCCGCCGCCCTCTTGAACAGCGCGACGGCATCCCACAAATGCGCAGCGAAGATGTTCGGCTTCTGTCCATTGGCCTTTTCGTAGGCAGAGACAAGTTCTTCTCGCACCAGCCGGAACGGATCGTTTGCCGGCAGGTCCTCCGCGATGGTGAACGCTTCCCCGGTAAACACCGCGCCTTCGACATTGGCGCCACCGAGCTTGATGAACTCTTCGGTCGCGACGCCATGGGTCTGGAAAATCTTGCCGGCATAGCCCCGTTCGCGGAGGGCTTGTTGGGGCAATACGGCCGGCGTGCCCGCGGATGCGACGAACACCGCCTCCGGATTGGTCGCCATCACCTTCAAGGCCTGGCCCGTGACGCTGGTGTCGGCGCGCGCGTAAACTTCATGCGTCGTCACCGTCAGGCCAAGCGTCGGAGCGAGCCGGCTGACCTCCTTGTAATAGCCTTCGCCATATCCATCCGAAACCCCGATATAGCCCAGCGTCTTGATCCCCGATTTCGCGATATGTTTGAGGATGGCCGCGGCCATCAGGTCATCGTTCGGCACGACCTTGAACGCCCATTTGCGGCGGTCGTCCATCGGCTGGACGATGGCCGTCGCAGCCGCCAGCGAGATGATCGGGGTTTTCGATTCCATGGCGATATCGAGCATCGGCATCGTCACTGGTGTCAGCGACGATCCGATCAGGATGTCGACGCCGTCCTGGATCACCAGGCGCCGGGCGTTTCTGGACGCCCTTGGTGGTATCAGATTCATCGTCGAGCGGGATGTAGACGACTTTTTCGCCGCCGATCTCCTTCGGCAGTGCCGCAACCGTTCGCATCTGTGGTTGTCCGAGCGCCGAGCCCGGTCCGGACGCGGAGACAACGATCCCAACCTTGATGTCCGCATTCGCGCCCGAGGCGCAGAGAACCGCGGTCACGAAGATCCAAAGCCCGGCAAGGCCCAGCCTCATTGTAGTCCCTCCCGCAAGAATTCTTTTTCAAGGCGCGCGGATACGCCGAGGACGTCAGGCACATCCGCGCTCTGCAATTATCGCCTGTCTCGCGGTGTGCGTCTGTCCCCCTGATTGGTGACACATGCCGGCCCAAAAGGGGTGCGGGATGTCGCAGGAGACGCTTCAAACCCGCGGATGTTGCTGATAGGCTTGAAGAAAAATTCGGAGGAAGCGATGGGGACAGGAGCGATGGAACCGGGAGATTCGTCAGGCGTCCTTGCGCCGATGGTGCTTGCCATCGGCCGGCCTTCGTTCTCGCAGGTCCTGATGGATACGGTTCGGGCCGTGGCCGGTGTCGGCCATTGCATGGTGTTTGCCTTTGAGACGGAGCGGACGGCGCGTTGCGCGCTGGGAATCGGAAACATCGGCATCGGGCCGGACCTCGGCGCCGCGTATTCCGAGCACTTTCATCTGGCCGATCCGAACCGGGAGACGATCCTGCACCAGCGAGCGGCGCCTCGCCCGATCGTCCTGCCGAGCTTTTCCCGCCGCATGTATAGCGACAGCTATCGGAAGATGTTTTTTGAGGATGCGGAGATCGTGGACAAGATCGCTGCCGCGATCTGGGTCGACAGCGCCTGCTTCTACGTGAACTTCTACCGGACCACGGAGCAAGGCCGGTTTACGCGCAACGAAGCCGCACGTCTCTGCAACATGGCGCCGGCCATCACCGCGATCGTGGCGCGCCACTGCCAGGAGGAGATTGTCGCAGAGGCTCCGACAAAACTGCAGACGCTGTTTTCGACCCGCGAGCCGTTCCTCAAGCTGACCGGCCGGGAAAAGGACGTCTGCTTGCGGATCCTGTCGGGCTATGGATCCGAGGCGATCGCGGCGGATCTCGGGATCAGCCTGCACTCGACCTTCACCTATCGCAAGCGAGCCTACGAGAAGCTTGGTATCTCCTCGCAAAACGAACTGTTCAGCATTGCATTGCGCCTGATGGCGCTGCCCCGCTCCGCGCACTAGCCGGGAGTTCCTGTCCCCAACCAGCGGGACAGACGTCCCTCCGACTCCTCGGATACCCTTTGAGGAATACCCGGAGGGCCAAACCGTGAGCACTGCGCCTCGTATCGATATCGACGTCGCGGCATTCTGGAGCGATCCCTATCCGATGCTTGCGAATTTGCGTCGGGATGCCCCGATCGCATTAGTGCCGCAGCTCGGCAGCACGCTGCTCTGCAGTCGCGATGACATCTTCATCTCGGAAAAGCAGATCGACGTCTTCTCATCGCACCAGCCCGCAGGCCTGATGAACAGGCTGATGGGCCACAACATGATGCGCAAGGACGGCGAGGCGCACCTGTCGGAGCGGAAGGCGATCTTTCCTGCGGTATCTCCGAAGACCGTCAAATCTTACTGGACGGCGCAATTCAAGGCCCATGCCGACCGCATCATCGCCGAGCTCGAGCCCGCGGGTGCATGCGATTTCGTGCGCGACTTCGCGCTGCCGTTCTCGGCGGAGTGTTTGAAATCGATCACCGGGCTGACCAACATGCGCTTTCAGGACATGAACGCGTGGTCGCAGGGGATGATTGACGGCATCGCCAATTATATTGGAGACCCCGCCGTCGAGGCGCGCTGTCACGCCGCGACTTCGGGCATCGATGCGGCCATCGACGACATGCTGCCGGTGCTCAGCAAGAAGCCCGATCAAAGCCTGCTCGGTGTGATGCTCGCGTCCGGCATGCCGATGGAGAGCGTGCGCGCCAACATCAAGCTTTCGATCAGCGGTGGTCAAAACGAACCGCGCGACGCGATCGCCGGCACCGCGTGGGCGCTGCTGACGCACCCAGATCAACTGAGATCGGTGATGGATGGCAAGATTCCCTGGATGCAGGCATTCGAGGAATATGCCCGCTGGATCTCGCCGATCGGCATGTCGCCGCGCCGCATCGCCAAGCCGTGGAAAATCCGTGACGTTGCCTTTGAGCCCGAGGATCGGGTGTTCCTGATGTTCGGCTCGGCAAACCGCGACGAAAAGCATTTCGAACGCGCTGATGAGTTCGACCTTGGCCGCGACACCAGCAAGAGCATCGCGTTCGGCGCCGGCCCGCATTTCTGCGCCGGCGCCTGGGCCTCGCGCGCCATGGTCGCCGATGTTGCGCTTCCGGCTGTCTTTGCCAGACTGAAGAACCTCCGCATCGTCGAGAACGAGCCTGTGCGGATCGGCGGCTGGGCGTTTCGCGGGTTGCTCAATTTACCTGTTGCCTGGGGTTAGGCACCTCAAGAGATTCGCTTTCAACGGATAGCTACAGAGAACGGCACGTCCAGGTTTTTCCGACTGGATGCGACCGGCTGTCGCGGTGCGCGGATGGTAACGCTTGCTGCACTGCGAGGTGATCGGTTCGCAATTGAAGTCCGGCATCGCGCGGAGTAGCGTAGCGAATAGCGAACCTGGTTTTGGGAGCGCGCCGCGATGAAGGAATATCCTGAGAAGGAAAACCCTGAGCGAAAAATTCCTCGGCGTGATTTGCTTCGTCTGACCATCGCGGGTAGCGGCGCGGCCGCCGTCGGCGCGCTGTTGTCGCTATCGGCACCCGCGCAATCTGTCGATATGAAGGACAAGCGCAGGGCGCGCTATCAGGCCGATTCCGCTGAGGTTCGAGACTTCTACCGCGTCAACAGCTATCCCGGCGCCCGCTAGAGGGAGGCGTTCGTGCTGATCAGGAAGTCGGATCGTCGTCGAGGAAGTGCAAGGCCTGTTCTCGCGCAAGCGGACAGGCCAGGCGGCGGATTGGATCGCCGCACTTTTCTGAAGCGTTCGGGCATCGCTGCCGGCACGCTCGCGGCGCTCGGCGAGCTCGCGCTGAACGGCGTGCGCAAGGTGGAGGCCGGCCCGCCGCCGCCTGCGGGCGCGCCCGTTGAGACCCGCAAGAATATCTGCACCCATTGTTCGGTCGGCTGCTCCGTCATCGCCAAGGTCGCCAGTGGCGTCTGGATCGGGCAGGAGCCGGACTATGACAGCCCGATCAATCGCGGCTCGCATTGCTGCAAGGGTGCCGCGGTGCGCGACGACGTCCTGAGCGAGCGCCGCCTGCGTTATCCCGTGAAGCTCGTCAACGGCCAGTGGACGCGCATCTCCTGGGAGACCGCGATCAATGAGATCGGCGACAAGCTCATGGAGATCCGCCAGAAGGCGGGTCCCGATTCAGTCTATTGGCTCGGCTCGGCCAAGTTCACCAACGAGGCCGCCTATCTCAACCGCAAGCTGGCGGCGTTCTGGGGCACCAACAATTCCGACCACCAGGCCCGCATCTGCCATTCGACGACCGTCACCGGCGTAGCCAATACCTGGGGCTACGGCGCGATGACCAACAGCTACAACGACATCCGCAACGCCAGGACCATCCTGCTGATGGGCGGCAATCCGGCCGAGGCGCATCCGGTCTCGTTGCAGCACATCCTCGAGGGCAAGGAGCTCAACCGCGCCAACATGATCGTGGTCGATCCAAGGATGACGCGGACCGCGGCGCATGCGACCGAATATGTCCGGGTGCGCCCGGGCACCCACATCGCCACCATCTACGGCATGCTGTGGCACATTTTCGAGAACGGCTGGGAGGACAAGGAATTCATCAGCCAGCGCGTCTACGGCGACGATGAAATCCGCAAGGCGGCGGCGAAGTGGAATCCGAAGGAGGTCGAGCGGGTCACCGGCCTGCCCGAGGCGCAGGTCAAGCATATCGCCGAACTGTTCGCCAAGCAGAAGCCGGCGACGCTGATCTGGGCGATGGGGCAGACCCAGTTCGCCACCGGCACCGCTAATGTCCGCGCCAGTTGCCTGTTGCTGCTTGCCACCGGCAATGTCGGCATGCCCGGCGCCGGCGCCAACATCTTCCGCGGCCACACCAACGTGCAGGGCGCGACCGATCTCGGCCTCGATGTGACGACGCTGCCGCTCTACTACGGCCTTGCCGAGGGAGCCTGGCGGCATTGGTGCCGGGTGTGGGAAGTCGATTACGACTGGATGAAGTCTCGCTTCCCGAGCAAGCAACTGATGGAAACGCCGGGCATTCCGAGCACGCGCTGGTTCGATGCGACCTTGCTGCCGAAAGACCAGATCAGCCAGCCCAATCCGGTGCAGGCCATGTTCATCATGGGACATGGCGTCAACACCATCACCCGGATGCCCGAAGCGGTGCGCGGCCTCGAGAAGCTCGAGCTCCTGGTGGTGTGCGATCCCTATCCGACGGCGTGGTCCGTGGTCTCCGAGCGCAAGAACGGCACTTATCTGCTGCCGGCCTGCACGAGCTTCGAGATGGACGGCTCGCGCACCGCTTCCAACCGCTCGCTGCAATGGGGTGAGAAGATCGTCGAGCCGATCTTCGAATCCAAGAATGACTATGACACGATGTATATGTTCGCCAACAAGCTCGGCTTTGCCGACCTGATGTTCAAGAACATCAAGGTCGAGAACGGCGCGGTGTCGGCGGAGGACATTCTTCGCGAGATCAACCGCGGCGGCTGGTCGACCGGCTATTGCGGGCAATCGCCGGAGCGGCTCAAGGCCCATATGAAGAACCAGGCCAAGTTCGACCTGGTCACGCTGCGGGCGCCGAAGGACGATCCGGAGGTCGGCGGCGACTATTACGGCCTGCCATGGCCGTGCTGGGGCACGCCGGAGTTCAGGCATCCGGGCACGCCGATCCTCTACAACAACAATCTTTCGGTGAAGGACGGCGGCGGCAGCTTCCGCGCGCGGTTCGGCGTCGAGCGCGTCGTAAAACGCAAGGTGATGGAGAACGGGCAGGAGGTGGAGCGGGAGGATCATGACAATCTCCTCGCCGAGGGCTCCTATTCGGTTGGCTCCGACATCAAGGACGGCTATCCCGAATTTACCCTGGGCGTGCTGAAAAAGCTCGGCTGGGACAACGAGCTGACGCCGCAGGAAATGGAGATCATCCGGCGCGTCAATTCGGCCAACCCCGATACGGTGTCCTGGTCGCTCGATCTGTCCGGCGGCATCCAGCGGGTCGCGATCGAGCACGGCTGCTCGCCGTACGGCAACGGCAAGGCGCGCATGATCGCCTGGAACCTGCCCGATCCGATACCAGTCTATCGGGAGCCGATCTACACGCCGCGTCCGGATCTGGTTGCCGACTATCCGACCTTGCCCGACGCCAAGCAGTTCCGCATGCCCAATATCGGCTTCTCGGTGCAGAAGGCCGCCGTCGACCGCGGCATCTCAAAGCAGTTCCCGCTGATCCTGAGCTCGGGCCGGCTGGTGGAATATGAAGGCGGCGGCGAGGAGACGCGCTCCAACAAGTGGCTCGCCGAGCTGAAGCAGTACATGTATGTCGAGATCAACCCGGCCGACGCCGCCGAGCGCGGCATCAAGGACGGCGGCTGGGTGTGGGTGACCGGCGCCGAGAGTAATTCGCGGACCCGTGTCAAGGCGATGGTCACCGAGCGCGTCGGCAAGGGCGTCGCCTGGATGCCCTATCATTTCGCCGGCTGGTTCGAGGGCGCCGATCTCCGCAGCAAATATCCGAAAGGCGCCGATCCGATCGTGCTCGGCGAAAGCGTGAACACGCTGACGACCTATGGCTACGACCCTGCGACCGGCATGCAGGAGCCGAAGGCGACGCTTTGCCAGATCCGGGCCGCGTGAGAGGAACAGACGATGGCACGCATGAAATTCCTTTGCGACGCGGACCGCTGCATCGACTGCAACGCCTGCGTCACCGCGTGCAAGAACGAGAACGAGGTGCCCTGGGGCATCAACCGCCGCCGCGTCGTCACCATCAATGACGGCAAGCCTGGCGAGCGTTCGGTCTCGATGGCCTGCATGCATTGCACGGACCCGCCCTGCGCGGCGGTCTGTCCAGTGAACTGCATCTTCCCGACCGAGGACGGCGTCGTCCTGCACAACAAGGATCAGTGCATCGGTTGCGGCTATTGCTTCTACGCCTGCCCGTTCGGCGCGCCGCAATATCCGCAAGTCGGCAATTTCGGCTCGCGCGGCAAGATGGACAAATGCACCTATTGCGCCGGCGGCGGCGGACCGGAGGCGCCGGGCAGTGCCGGGGAATTCGCCAAATACGGCTCGAACCGGTTCGGCGAGGGCAAATTGCCGCTCTGCGCGGAGATGTGCTCGACCAAGTCGCTGCTGGCCGGCGATGGCGACATCATTGCGCAGATCTACGGCGAGCGGGTGCGCAAGCGGGGCTATGGTTCCGGCGCCTGGGGCTGGACCACGGCGTACCACGAGGACGTTGGGGTCTGAGCGGACAGGCTCATACGGCCTGCGATGAACGCGGGGATGAGAACAGGGTAACGGTCATGACGTTTCTCGCACGCTTTCGTCTGGCGACCTTGGTCCTGGCGCTGCTTGCTGTCGCCGTGGCGGCGCCTGTGCTCGCACAAAAGCTCAGTCCCGACGGCGCACCCAACCCGACCGCGAGCGTCACCAGCCAGCGCGAATTGCTGCAGCAGGTGCCGCGCATCACCGGCCGCATCGACATTCCCGACACCAAGGCCGGCGTGCTGATCCAGCCGGCGGGACGGACCTGGGACTATTTCCACCAGGTTCTGCTGCGCTGGGGCGGCGCGATTGTGATCCTCGGCACGGTGGCGTTGCTGGCGATCGCCTATCTGATCCTCGGGCGGCTCCCGATCTCAGCCGGGCGCTCGGGCCAGAAAGTGGTTCGCTTCAAGGCGTTCGAGCGCTTCGCGCACTGGCTGACGGCAGCGTCCTTCGTGATCCTCGGACTGACCGGGCTGAACATCACCTTCGGCAAGGCCGTGCTGCTGCCGCTCGTCGGGCCGGACACGTTCGCCGCCATCTCGCAGGCCGCCAAATACGTACACAACTTCACGAGCTTCGCGTTCGTGGCAGGCCTCGTCCTGATCTTGGTGATCTTCCTTAGGGACAATCTCCTGGAGAAGGTGGATATCGACTGGCTCAAGCAGGGCGGCGGCTTCATCAAGAACAGACACGCGCCGTCGGGCCGCTTCAATTTCGGCGAGAAAATGGTGTTCTGGCTGTCGATTGCGGCGGGCATTGCCGTGTCAGCCTCGGGATTCCTGCTGCTGTTTCCGTTTTATGGGACCGATATCCTCGGCATGCAGCTCGCGCAGGTGGTGCACGCCGTGACGGCCATCCTGTTCATCGCCCTGATCCTCGGCCACATCTATATCGGCACGGTCGGGATGGAGGGCGCGTTCGAAGCGATGGGCACCGGCGAGGTCGACCTCAATTGGGCCAAGGAACATCACGACCAGTGGCTCGCCAAGAAGCTGGCGGGCGAGGGGCGCGCCGAACCCACGGCGACGCCGGCGGAATAGCTGCTCATTTTCGGTCGCGATTGCCGCCGCGAGGCGGTTGCGCGTCGCGCTCGCGCAGATAGTCGTCGGTGGTGCGGACGGTCGGGCTCGCCACGCCGTAGGATTCAAAGCCCTGTTCGGCGACGAAGTTGACGCGGCAATCGTCGCACATCTTGATGACGTCGAGCTTGCGCGGCGAATCCTTATACATCCAGTGCTTGCCTTCGAGCTTGGCGACCACGCGCTCGATCGTGCTCTTGACGCCGAACGGCTTGCCGCAGCGGATGCACGAGAACGGCTCTTCCTCCTTGAGGATGCGGGCAGGGGCTCGTGCCGCGCCGAAATCAAGCCTCGGCACTAGCGTGATCACGTGCTCCGGACAGGTCGACTTGCACAGGCCGCACTGGACGCAGGCATCCTCCACGAAACGCAGCACCGGCCGCTCGGGATCGTCGCGCAACGCGCTGGTCGGGCAGGCCGATACGCAGGACAGGCACAGCGTGCAGCCGGACGCATCGACTTCCACGGCGCCGAACGGTGCGCCCACGGGCAGCGCGATGATATCGACAGGCGCTGGCGCGGCGCGATGCAATTCGCCGAGCGCAAAACGCAGCACGTCGCGTTTCTTTCCCGTGGCCCGGAAACTCGCCGGGCGCGGCGCCGATGGTAATGACGGGATTGCGCGCAATGTCTCGAGCAGCGTGTCCGGATCGTCGGTCTCGATGGTGGCGATCCTCTCCGTGCCGAAGCCGAGCCCGGCCAGGATCGGATCGGCGATCGCCATCGTCCGCGTCAGGCCCGCGACGTCATGGCGCGGTTTTGTCCGCAGCAGGAAGCGCATCGCGGACGCGCCATAGGCGAAGGCGGCAGCGATGCTCTCGAGCCCGATCTGCGTGACCTCGTTGACTGCGAAGGGCAGCATGTTGGCCGGCAGCCCATCACCGAACCGCGCCAGCGCGTCGATCAGCGGCGCGCCGTGTGCGTCGTCATGCACCAGCACGATCGCCTTTTCGCCGCCGGCTTCGCGATAGGCGATCAGCATCGCGCGCAATTTGCGCATCAGTGCGTCTTCCGGCGGCAGCGCGTAGGACGCGGCGCCGGTCGGGCAGGCCGCCGCGCATTGGCCGCAACCCGCGCAGATGTTCGGATCGATCGCGACATGATCGCCGGCCGGCGTGATTGCGCCTGCAGGGCAGAGATCGAGGCAGCGGGTGCAGCCGATGCGTCCCGAGCGCGAATGCGCGCACAGCTTGGCGTCGAACGTGACATAGCGCGGCTTCTCGAAAGTGCCGACGAGATCGCGTGCCTTGAGCACGGCCTGCAGCATCGCCGCGGGGGAAGCGGGATCGGCGCGGAGATAGCCGTCGCGCAAATCCGCAGCCGGGAGCAATGGCGCGCCGCCGGTGAGGTCGAGGATGATGTCGCAGTTCGATCGCGCATTGTTGCGGGCAGGGCCGAACAGCAGCGTGCTACGCGACGAGGGCGCGGCTTCGGCGAAATCGTCGACCGTAACCTCGAACGCGCCGAGATGGCCGCGCGCCGCGGTCACCTTTCCCTTCGCCACCGGGAATTCGTCATTGCGCGGCGGCGCGACGGCGGCGGGCGGTTCGATCAGAACAGTGACGTCGAGATGGTCCTTGAGCAGATTGCCGGCTTCGATCGCGGTCTCATCGCGGCCGCAGATCAGGATGACGTCGCCGCTTTCGAGCTCAACCGATGGCGCCGGCGGTGCAGTCTCGGCCGCCGCCGCAAGCAGCGCCGCCATTTTCGGTCCCGCGCGCGCGGCGTCATTGGACCAGCCGGCGGTCTCGCGGATGTTGGTGAATTGTATGGATTGCGTGCGGCCGCTTTCCTCAGCCACATCGGAAAACAGTGCCGCTTCCTGGGTGCAGGCGACCGTGAGCGGGCCGTCTTCAGCGGCGATGGCTCGGAAGCGATCGAGTTCGACGCGGCAGAGCTGCGTTGCCGTCGTCATTTCATGATGGCAGCCGCGACGCATAGCATCGCCGTCGAGTGGCATCGTACCCTCGCAC
Source organism: Bradyrhizobium sp. LeoA1Lang (assembly GCF_055413685.1). NCBI lineage: Bacteria > Pseudomonadati > Pseudomonadota > Alphaproteobacteria > Hyphomicrobiales > Nitrobacteraceae > Bradyrhizobium > Bradyrhizobium sp. LeoA1Lang. Next base: position 88,915 of record NZ_JBVAPG010000007.1, read on the forward strand.
GAGCAGACCAGAACGCGTCGCGCAGAATCAGCCATTGCGGTCACGGACTCTTGTGGCTGTGCGGTACGCCCGGCAAAACTGGCCGGGAATTTGTGGAAAGTATATACTGGCTGTCCGGCAAAATACGATGGCGGTATGGCCGAATTGTAGGGAGCATCCGATGAGCGCGCCGCGTGATTTCTGGCTCGCTTGCGGCCATCATCTGCTCGACCGCGGCGAGAACGACCGGCTGCGGGTCACCGACGACTTCCTGAAGGTCTATCTGGCTCGGCCCGAGTTGATGCCCCCACCGGAAGCCTGCGCGGCGGAGCAGGAGCTGCATCGCGCGCTGCTGCGTCACCCGCGGCGGTCGGTCGCAGCCGGGCATATCGAGGTGATCGCCGACGCCGATGCGCGCGAGAACTGGCAGACGATGATCGCCTGGCGGGATCACCTAGTGAAGCACGGAAGCCTCGAGGCCGCCTATCTTGCGATCGTCAGGCGCAATATTGCCTTTCCCCAGGTCCTCGTCGGTCAGTTGGTGCAGGTCATCCTGCGCAATGCGTTGGATGATTGCCGCGATGCTTTCATGCTGCGCGCCGCTGAGATGTTTTTCCGCCCGCAGAAGCTCATGATCGAAGGGGCCTCGGTCCTCGCCGTCGACGAGGAACGCGGCTCCGTAACCGGCCGGCACTCGGCGTCGCCGCTTATGGCGCTGCTCGGGTTGCCTGACGCCACCGAGGTCGACGTGCTGAACGAGTCCACGGCGGGCGGCTATTGGGAGCGCAGCGACCGGTTCGACATGGCGCTCGATCTGGCCGCGGGCGGGCGCGGTCTGGCCGCGCTTGGCGATGTCATTGCCTGCTGGCTTGCGCATCTGCTGGCGATCGAGGCCAAGGTCGAGCCCGTGGCGGAACTGCGCGAGGCGTCATGGAACTGGTATGTCGGGCTGAGCTCCGATGCCACCCGCATCGGCGACGCGATCTGGCATGGCGATGATCTCGATGACGGCTCGCGCGCCCAGTTGGTCGGCCTGTTCCGGCTGACGTTCCGCGATCCCGCCTGTATGATCGAAAAGGTCAGGGGCGACCCGGTCCATCTGCTGCTCGCCATGACCACCGACGGGGTGTTGCGGTTGAAGCCGCAAAACCTCATCACCGGCTTGCCGATTGCGAATGCGGAGGCAGTCAATTGATATCGACGGCGCTGGAGCGCATTTCCGTGGGAGTTGTGGTCGAGCGGCGCAAGGGCAGGAGTGCCTGGGCCGACTTCCTGTGGCGGCCGATTTCGGTTTTGGCCGGAAACCCGTCGGCCGACCCATGGACGCCGCTCGATAGGCAAGGAGAGGTGACGTTATTCTATGCTGGCGAGGCGGTGATCGAACTGCACCGCACCGAGACCGCCAATTATCGCGACAATCTCGCATCGGGCTCGCCCGCACTATGGGTCAACCTGCGCCCGACCGGCTCCGAGCCGCCTTACGAACTGCTCGCGGTCACCGCTGATCCGGCCGAAGGCGAGGCGTTCACCGACGCCGGCAGCAATCTGGTCGACGCGGTGCCGATGCCCGCAAGTATCGTTCAAATCGTTGAGCGATTTGTTGCCGCGCATCATGTCGAGCGCCCCTTCATCAAGCGGCAGCGCGATCGGCAGGGGCCGCCAACGTAGGATATGAGAGAGAACCGACCGTGGCTGAAGAGCACAATGTTTTCCTTCGCTGGGCGCGGCTGAAGCAGGCCGCGAAAGAGCGCCAGGATGCGGAGGCTTCTCCGACCGACAGTGAAGAAGCGGCCGCGTTGCCTGCGGCCGACGCGGTGAGCGATGAGCCGTTGGACCTCGCCAGCCTGCCGTCAATCGAATCGATCGCCGCCAATACCGATATTACCGCGTTCCTGCGCGCCGGCGTTCCGGCCGAATTGGCCCGCGCGGCGTTGCGCCGGGCCTGGACCAGCGACCCCGCCATTCGCGACTTCGTCGGCATCGCGGAGAACCAGTGGGACTTCAACGATCCGAACGCAATTCCGGGGTTCGGCCCGCTCGATCCAACGGAAAGCGCCGCCGATGTTCTGGCGCAGGTCTCGCGGCGGCTGGAGCAGATTCCGGATGCGCTTGTGGATACGACGTCGCCGGCTGGTCCGGTTGGTCCCGGCACGGCCGATTCCGGCGAGCCCGCTCCCGATCCGCCGCTCGCGACCGACGAGCCGTCGCTGGCTGATGCCGGTGCACAATCGAATGAAACGCCGGATTCGGGCGCGCAGGGCGAGCAAGCGCCTGTCGAGGAAGCGCAGGATTCTCCCCGAAAGCGGCGTCATGGCAGCGCATTGCCGCGCTAACGCTCGACGAAACGGCATGTCTTTTTGGATCGAACCATGACGGACTCAATTCCAAAGGGCGCTGCCGGGCGCGTTGTCGATGAGATCGACCGCGCGCGGGCGCAGGAATACGCGCTATTGGCGACCCTGCTGACGCGCAGCCCGGACGCCGAACTTCTTTCCCGTCTCGCCGCCCTGCGTGGCGATGCCAGCCCGGTCGGAATAGTGCATATAGCGCTGGCCGAAGCGGCGCGGCGGACCGATCAAGAGCGCGCGTCGCGCGAATTCTTTGCGCTATTTGCCGGGCTGGGGGAGGGGGCGCTGCTGCCCTATGCGTCGCATTATCTCGCCGAGACGCTGTATGGGCGGCCGCTGGTCCGGGTGCGGGAAACGCTTGATGGTCTCGGCATCGAAAAGACACCGGGGCGGAGCGATCCGGAGGATCACGCCGGATTCCTCTGCGAGATCATGGCGGGTCTGGCTGGCGGCAGCATCGCCGCGCCCGACGGCGCCGACCGCGACTTCTTCGAGCGGCATCTTTCGCCCTGGATCAGGCGCTTCTTCATCGACCTGGAACGGGCAAGATCGGCCGATTTCTATGCATCGGTTGGCGCGCTCGGGCGCACCTTCATCGACATCGAAGCCGAGGCGTTCGCACTTTCCGCCTGAACGCCGCTTTTGCCCGCGGCGGGGACTCATCCGCTGCGGAACTGTGGTACAAAATGACGTGAGGAGGAGAAACACGATGCGCGCGTTCGTCTTGGCCTGCCTGTTCGCCGTCGTCGTCGCGGTTGGAGCGGCGGTGATTCTCGACAATTTCGTGCAGGAATCAGCAACGACAGCCTTCGCCTTGCCGAGCGCTAGGGTTTAGCAGCGATGATCCGCAATCGGCGCGGGTCTCGAACCCTAGGCTGATAGCGCAGACTCATTTGAGTGGAGAGGGAGATGCCCTATGATCCGCTCAATGATTTCAGTTGTCGCTATTGCCGTTGTCATTGTTATTGGAACCTTGTTCTGGCGGCCGCATTCGCTTGAATTGACCGCTACGGCCATGCCGCCGCTGGCGCAACTGCATGCGATGGCCGGCGTCGAGAAATTGCCCGCTCAGGAGATCGACGATCAATCGTTGGTCTATCCGACACCGACGAAATAGATCGTTCTTCGCCGGAATCCCCGAGCACATCCAGTTGGCGTCCACCGCGGATCGTTGAGGCAATTCACAGCCGTGGAGGTTGTCCACGTGGGCCAACCGCGCAGATAACTTTTCGTCGCGCGGGTGATCAGGTACATCCAGGCTTCGTTCCCTTGCCGCCTGCGGCGGGGAGATGATGTGCTGGCATGTCCCAAGGCTTCACGGATGAAGAAGGCAAAGAATGTGCAACCGGGCGCTCCCGCCCTTGAAAAGGGGCTGGATCTTCTGGAAGCGCTGTCGGCCGAGGCGCGCGGTCTCAGCCAGAAGCAGTTGGCCGAGCGGGTCGGCCGTTCCGTCGGCGAGATCTTCCGCATGCTGGTGGCGCTGGAGCGTCGCGGCTATGTCACGCGCGATCCGGCGACGGGGGAATACACGCTGACCCTGCAACTGTTCCGGATCGCCTCGCAATTCCCGCCGACCGAGCGGCTATTGAAGGCCGCGCTGCCCGTGATGGAGCAGCTTGCCGGCCGCGTGCGGTTGTCCTGCCATCTCACCGTGCTGCACGGCGAGCAGTTCATGGTGATCGCGCGGATCGAGCCGGAATGGCTGATGGGCTGGTCGGTCAAGGTCGGCGCCGTGTTTCCGCTGACCCAGCAATATGCGTCGGCGAAGGTGCTCGCGGCATTCCAGCTCGAGGGCCGGCGCCAGGAGCTCGCGGAGGTCATCGCCGCGAACGACCGGATCAGCGGAAAGAAGGCGCTCGCGGCGCTGGATCGAATCTCGGAGGAGGGCGGCAACTTCTCCAACGACGACGGCTATACCCGTATCCTCGCCTATAGCTGCCCGATCGTCGAAGCGTCAGGCCGCGCGGTCGCTGCGCTGACCGTGCCACTGGTGCGGGAGGGCCGCATCTCCGCCGGCGAAGCCGCCACCATCGCCACCGAGTTGCGCGCCGCCGCGAAGATCGTGTCGGAGAAGATCGGCGGCGTGCCTTAGCAGCCACGATGCAGGTGTGCTCCCTCCCCCTGGAAGGGCCCTGCAAGGGGGAGGGCGGGTTGGGGGTCAAGCCCCGGGCGCAAGTGCTCGTGGAGAGAGACGATCCCCACCCGGTTTGCGCGTTGTACGCGCAAACCGACCTCTCCTTTTCAAGGGGAGGTGAAGCGGACTTCTCTCTAACCTACCGTCATGCCGGCATCGACGACCCAGGCTGCGCCGTTGACATGCGCGGCGGCGTCGGAAGCGAGAAACGCGACGACATCGGCGATATTCTCCGGCTTTCCATGTGGCGCACCGCCGCTTCGCCGTGGCGCGACTGAGCGCTCGCGCGCCTGGTCCTCGAGCTCCTGGATCATGCGCGACTCGATCGGACCGGGTAGGATCGCGTTGACCCTGATCTTCGTTCCCGTCACTTCCAGCGCCGCGGTGCGGGTCAGGCCGAGCACCGCGTGCTTGGACGCCACATAGCCGGCGAGCCCGGCACGGCCACGGATCGCCGAGGTCGATGCGGTGTTGACGATCGCGCCCCGGCCGCGTGGCCTCATCTTCGCCAGCACGTATTTGAGACCGAGGAATACGCCCTTCACATTGACCTGCAACAGCCGGTCGAACGTATCCTCAGGGTATTCGTGCAGCGGCGCGACCACGCCTTCGATGCCGGCGTTGTTGGCGAAGATGCCGATCGGACCAAGCTTCTGCTCGATCGTTTCGACAAACGCCGCCGTCTCCGCCGCGCTCGAGACGTCGGCGCGGATGGCCAGCGCATTGGCGCCGGCCGCCTCAACGAGGCGCGCTGTTGCCGCGGCCGCCGCTTCATCGATATCGACGATCGCGACGGCCGAGACGGTCCGGGCCAGCGCGAGCGCGATTGCCCTGCCGATGTCGCCACCGCCACCGGTGACGAGCGCTACTTCGCCGCTCATGATTTCAGGAAGTCGCAGCCGCCTTCCTCCAGCGGTCGCCACGCTTCGCTCGGCGGAATGGTCTTGATCAGCTTGTAATAGTCCCAGGGATATTTGGACTCTTCCGGCTTCTTGACCTCGAACAGATACATGTTGTGCAGCTTGCGGCCATCGGCGCGAACGCTGCCCTTGCCGAACAGGGGATCGTCGGTCGGCAGCTTCTTCATCTCCTGCACCACCGCTTTGCCGTCGCCGGAGGCTCCGAGCGCGTCGACGGCCTTGAGGTAATGCAGCGTAGCGGCATAGACCCCGGCCTGCAGCGCAGTCGGATAGCGGCCGCCGTTGCGCGGTGCGAAGCGCTTGGACCAGGCGCGGGTATCGTCATTGAGATCCCAGTAGAAGGATTCGGTGAACTGCAGGCCCTGCGCCGTCTTCAGCCCCAGCGAATGCACGTCGCTGAGATAAAGCACGGTCGCGACCACGCGCTGGCCGCCCTGCGGGATGCCGAACTCGACCGATTGCTTGATCGAATTGATGGTGTCGCCGCCGGCATTGATCAGGGCGATCACCTCCGCCTTCGAACCCTGCGCCTGCAGCAGGAAGGAGGAGAAATCCTGGCTGTTGATCGGCGTGCGCACGCCGCCGACGACCTTGCCGCCGAGTTTCTGCACGACGTTCTTGACGTCCGCCTCCATCGCGTGCCCGAAGGCATAGTCGGCGGTCAGCGTGAACCAGGTCTTGCCGCCGCTGCCAACGACCGCCCGCGCGGCGCCCGATGACAGCGCGTAGGTGTCGTAGGTCCAGTGCACGAGGTTTGGCGAGCATGATTTGCCGGTGAGATCGGACGAGGACGCGCCCGACACCAGGAGCGTCTTGTTGTTCTGCTGCACGACGTTGCGCACCGCGAGCGCCACCGAGGAATTCGGCGCGTCGATGATGGCGTCGACATTGTTGCGGTCGATCCATTCGCGCGCGATGTTGGCGGCGAGATCGGCCTTGTTCATGTGATCGCCGCTGATGACTTCGATCGGCCGGGTCATCTTGTGCGGCGCGGCCTGAAAATCCTCGACCGCCATCTTCGCCGCCAGCACCGATCCGGGCCCGGTGACGTCGGCATAAAGGCTCGACATATCCGTGAGCACGCCGAGCCGAAGCGGCCCGGGCTCCTGCGCTTGTACACTGAGGCTCGTGATGCCCAATGCCATACCGCCAAGGCCGGCCAGCAGCCGGCGGCGATTCAACCAAAAACTCTTTATCATATCCAAAACCCTCCCTTGTGTGGCCCGCGCTCTCGCACGGATGTTTGTGCCCGCGCGTGCTTGGCGCGCGGGTCGATGTTGTCGTTCATGGAATCAGGCGCTCGATCAGTCGCCGGTCTTCGACCTCGAAACCGCCGCCATAGACCTCGGACACCATGAAATGCGCGCCCAGGATTTCCGGCTTGAGATCCGCGATCGGGTCGTATTCGCTTGAGTGCAGCGTCATTGTGGCGCGGCCTGGTAGCGGCGCGGAATATTTCAGCGGCGTGCGGCGATAGGCGATGTCGGCATAGGCCGTCTCCAAGCGCTCCGGATGCGGCAGGCGGCGGACATGGATCTCGCCGGCGGGCAGTTCGCTGCCGTCGACGATGCGGATGACCGGCGCCGTCGGGTCTGGCGTGAAGGAAAAATCCGCCAGCGCAATGCCGCGCCGCCTGACCGATCCGTTGATCGAGCCGTCCGGCTGCTCATTGAAGGTGTAGTGCGCATCCTTCTTGGTGTAGCCGAAGACTTCACGGCCGGCGCAGATACCCATCGGGTCGCTGCAGTACATGAAGATATGCGTCTCGGTGAACAGGCCCTTGTAGCGCACGGGAACGGTGATCATCAGATCGAACATCTGCCCGGCATGCACCGCCAGCGAATGGCCCGGCGACACCATGAAGCGGAAGGCGACGCGGTCGCTCGCGATCTCGAACGGGGTATCGGCGAGCAGGCTCGCCACTTTGCCCGGCGCGACGCGCGTCATGATCTCGACCGTCCGCAACGTGCAGCCCCACTCCACGGGATAGGCCGGCGAATAGGGTGGATTGACCCCGCTGTTCGCCTTCAACCGGTAATCGCCGAACATGCGGCGCCGCGGATCGTTGGGGTCGGTAATCAGGTCGGTCATCTGGGCTTGCTCTCCTTCGGCGGCATGCTCATCGCATGGCGCTCGCTTGCGTGTTCCGCATCAAGACCTTCTGCTGGTCGCCCATGACATGGGCGTGGAAGGCAATCGCGGCGTCGGACAGGTCGCGTTCCGGGGCATATTCCGGCGCGAAGTTACTGTGGCGGTCGACGCCGCGCACCAGCGTGGCGCTGTCGTTCGTTCCGACAACCTGCCGCACATGGGTCGGCAGATAGCGGATGGCAAAGCCGATCCGGCGCTTCGCTGACGGGTTCGGGTCGCTGCCATGGATCAGGCGGACGTGGTGCAGCGACATCTCGCCGGGCCGAAGCTGCAGCATCACGGCCTTGCTCTCATCGACGTCGACCGCGATCTCCTGCCCGCGCGTCAGCAGGTTGTCAGCGGCAAAGGTGTCGCGGTGGGCGACCTGCTCCAGCGTCTGGGTGTCGGGAATGACGCGCATCGCGCCGTTCTCGGCGGTGCTCTCGGAGAGCGCGACCCATGCGGTGACGATATCGGCGGGGTCGAGCCCCCAATAAGTCGAGTCCTGGTGCCAGGAGACGAAGCCGGGATCGCGGGCTTCCTTGATGAAGAACGAGGAACTCCAGCAGAGGATGTCGGGGCCGATCACGCTTTCGACCGCGTCGAGAATGGCCGGATGGCGGATCAGCCCATCGAGCCAGGTGAACAACAGATGGCTCTTGTGCCGCATCGATCCCTTCAGCAGGCCGTGCGCGGTCTCATGCGCCTCCAGTTTCCTGCGGATGCCTTCGACCTCGGCTGCCGACATGACCTTGATCGGCGCGTAATAGCCGTGCTCGCGGTAGTGGGCGATTGCAGCTTCGGGCAGGAGGGCCATGGTTTCCTCATTTCATATATGACTTCTTATTTGCATATATGAAATCAGATTTCAAACCCGAGTCAAGCCACGGGTGGCGGTTCCGCGGGCCTGATTGCGTCCGAATCGGGCCTAGAGGCGTCGTCCAGAAAGCGGTTGCCAGTGCCGCCGGGCGGCGAAAAGATGGAGTCAAACCGAAGAGGGAGTGCTCCGTCGTGCAAGTGAAAGACAAGGTCTGCGTCGTGACCGGAGCGGCTGGCGGTATCGGCGAGGCGTTGGCGCGGGCCTATGCCGAGGCCGGGGCACGCGGTGTCGTCGTCGCCGATCTCAGGACCACGCGCGAGCGGCTTGCGAGCGTCGCCGGCGATATCGACGGGCTGGCGGTGACCGCCGACGTCGGGCTGGAAGAGGACATCAAGGCGCTGGTGGCGGCGGCGGAAGCCAAATATGGCCCGGTCGACATTTTCTTCTCCAACGCCGGGCTGTCGCGCAAGGGACAGGAGACGGCCTCCGACGCCGACTGGGACGTGAGCTGGCGCGTGCATGTGATGAGCCACGTGTTCGCGTCGCGGGCGCTGGTGCCCGGCATGCTCGCGCGCGGCTCCGGCTATCTCCTCAACACGGCGTCGGCCGCGGGCCTCTTGGCCTCGCTCAACGCGATGCCGTACGGCGTGACCAAGAACGCCGCGGTCGCGCTCGCCGAGCATCTTGCCATCCAGTATGGCGACCGCGGCATCCGCGTCTCCGTGCTGTGCCCGCAGTCGGTGCAGACAGGCATGACCACGCCGGGCCCGAGCGCGGCGCGAGTCGATGGCGTGATGCAGCCGGCCGAAGTCGCGCGGATCGTGGTCGAGGCGATGGAGGAAGAACGCTTCCTGATCCTGTCGCACCCGCAGGTGCAGGAATACATGGAGCGGAAAGCATCCAATCGCGACCGCTGGCTCGCCGGCATGCGCCGCCTGCGTGACCGGATCTACGGCGCACCGTCGTCAGCATAAACACTCTTTCCGTCATTGCGAGCGAAGCGAAGCAATCCATGGTGCCGCTTGCGGAGATATGGATTGCTTCGTCGCTGTCGCTCCTCGCAATGACGAGCTCACGCGCCCTTCGGTGCGAATTCCTTTAGCAGGCCCGTGTAGCTCTTCACGGCTGGAAACGCATAGGCGCCGCGGCGCGAGGTCGTGAGCTTCAGGCCGACCAGCGCCTCGGCCTGCTTCACCGCGGCGGCGACGCCATCGATGACGGGTGCGCCAAATTTCTGCGACAGCGCGGCCGAAAGATCGGCCATGCCCGCGCAGCCCAGCACAATCGCCTCCGCGCCCGTTTCCAGCGCACGCTCGATCTCCGCGCAGAGCTTTTCCTTCGCACCGGAGCCCGGTCTCTCCAGATTGAGCACCGCGGACATTGCATGCCGTCACCGAGACCCGTTCGGCAAATCCATAGCGACGCACCAGCTCTTGCAGCGGCACGACCGAGCGCGGCGTCGTGGTGACGACCGCGATGCGCTTTGCGAGCTGGCCGGCAGTGACCAGCGCCGCCTCGCAAATGCCGACCACCGGGAATGGTGCCGCCGATCGCGCCGCATCCAATCCGGTGTCGTCGAAGCAGGCGATGATGCCGGCGTCGGCGTCCTTTGTGCTCAACAGCGCCTGGATCAGGCCGGGGACCGCGAACACCTCGTCGTAATACCCTTCGATCGAGACAGGCCCCATCGCCGAGGTGACGGCCGCAATCTCAGTGCCCGGAGATGCCACCGCGCGCGCCGCGGCGGCGATGGTCTCAGTCATCGTGACGGTGGTGTTGGGATTGACGATCAGGATTCGTGTCGGTGCCATGGCGCCACCGTAGCCCGGTTGGAGCTGCCTGGCAAAAATGGTCACGTCCCATGACCTTCCTCAAGGAGTCTGTGGCCGCGTGTGGGCCGCTGTGGCATGCTCGGCGCGACTTCCTCATGCCAAGTTGCACCGGGTCCTAACCCAAGGAGGACGGCCATGGTAACTTATGTCGTGCTGACGAAGTTCACCGATCAGGGAATCCGCAACGCCAAGGAGTCCCCGAAACGGGCGGAAGCTTTCAAGGAAATGGCGAAGACATTCGGCGTTAAGGTGAAGGAGATCGTCTGGACCCAGGGGCGATATGACGTCGTGACCTTCATCGAGGCGCCGGATGAGTCATCCGCGATGTCGCTCAGTCTGAGCCTCGGCGCGCTCGGCAATGTTCGCAGCGAGACGCTGCGGGCGTATTCGGCAGCCGAGATGACCAAGATCGTCGGCAACATGCTCTGACGATTGCATCCAGGTCGGTGCCGTCATCAAAGGTGGGTACCGTGCAGCGGCTTACTGCTGAGCCTGGTTCTCGAGCAGATGATCCTTGACGAGGCGCACGGCACCCCGCCGCCAGGAGTAGTCGGCGCCCATGCGAAGCCCGCTGTCGGCCTGAGAAACGACGGCGCCGGTCCGGGAGTCGCGGACCTGAAATCCGATCGTGTATTCGGTGCGGCTGACCCGCCGCACCACGCCGATCAGCGATTGGTCCGCGCCGAGCTTTGCGGCGATGCCGGCCTCGCAGCCGCCGCAGTCGCGCAGCGTGTGTGCCTTGACGGCTTCCGCGTTCGTGCCGCTGGTCTCGATCATGCGGTAGCGGCCCGATTGCGCGAACAGCTCGCGCACGCCGTAGGTGACATCGGCCAATTGTGCGGCATCCGAAGCCGCGACGCCGCTTGCCTGAGCGGCGGCGGTGGTATCTTCCAGTTCGAAGTCGAACACCGCAAGCGCGATCGGCGTCGACGCAACCGCCGGAGATGCGGCTAGCTGCGCCGCCAGCGCCGCGCGGATGTCGCGGGACAGGAAGGTCTCGGCGCGATTCCACGCCTCGTCATTGTCGCCCCGAAACGTGTAGCGCCTTTCGAACAGGATCCTGTTGGTATCGACGTCGATGACCGCCGCGCTTGCAAACTGGACCAGAGTGCTCATCTTCTGAACGGCGCCGGTGATCAGGACATTGGCGCCGCGTTGCGCGGCGGCCTGCATGCGCTCGGCGGACGTTGCCCGATCGTCCGTCGAGGGCGGGACGAGGCGGTAGTGCCCGTCCACCTCGACGTCGCGTCTCAGCGCGGCCATGAACGTTTGCAGGCGCCCTAGATGGGCGGCTGTCTGATCGATGGGCTCGCCCGAGGTGTCGAGATAGCCGAAGTCTTCAATCGTGACGCCCAGGGTCCGCGCTGCGGGCGCGCCGCTATCGGCACTGGCGGAACCGAAACCCAGCAAGAGCCCAAGCACAGTGACGGTCAGCAAATCAAGAGAGTATCGGCGCATCGGCGGACCTTTCAGCGATCATGTGGGCCTGAAGGCTATGCCGACCAGGTCTGCCGCCGAAGCTGAGCGCCTCCCGACGAGAGCCGGGAAAATTTCACGACGTCATTTTCGGGTTGCGGGCAACGCTTTGCGCCGCTTGCATTCTGCCGTTAAATGTATGGCTCCCGCTCGCAGAGCGGGAGTCCAAAATCATCCGCGCGAGGGGTATCCGCAAGATGTGGAACCACAGGAGCGATTTGAAGGTACGGTTGACGCTGCGCGTTGCGGCCGTATCGGCCCTCTGCTTTGCCGCCATCTCGGCCTATTTCCTCATCGATGCCGATAGGTCCGTGCGCGCCAGGATCAATGCGATCGCCGAAGTCGCGGCAAAGACGCTGGAGCTGCAACAAAACAAGCTCCAGTGGGTGAATAATCCGCGGTCAGGATTTCCCGACCTCGACAATGTCGCGACTGCGGTCATAACGCCCGGTCTCTGTCTCGCGTTTCGCGCAAGCGATGGCGATATCCGGCAGCGATTCTGCGGTGGTGCGCCGAACGAGAACAGCGCGCCGCCACAAATTTTCGCAACGTTCTATCGCGGCCTGTTTGATCCCGGTCGCGAGGCCACGCGACCTGTGATTTCTCGCGGCGCCATCGTCGGCGAAGCCGTCGTCTGGGTTGATCCAGCCGTGCTCACGGCCGAGGCCTGGCACGAAGCGGGCCGTCTGATGACCGTGCTTGCGATCGCGCTGCCGTTATTGTGCGCTCTGGTCTATGCGGCCCTTGCACGCGCACTTCGGCCAACGCGGTTGATCCTGAGCGGTCTTGAGCGGATCGCCGCAGGCGACCTCACGGCGCGCCTGCCGCCCTTCGATCTTGCCGAGCTTTCGACCATCCGCCACGTGTTCAATCACCTCGCGGAAAGCCTCGGCACGGCGCTGGCCGAGCGCAGTGAATTGACCCGCAGGCTGATCGCGCTGCAGGACGAGGAGCGCCGGCATCTGGCGCGGGAGCTGCACGATGAATTCGGGCAGTCGCTCACCGCGATCCGCGCGCTGGCGGCATCGGCTCGTCATACAGCGGGACAGGATTGTCCTGCCATGATCGCCGAATGCGACGGCATTGCGCGGATTGCGACCGACATGATGGAGACGCTGCGCGGCGCGCTGTTCAGATTGCGTCCGCCCGACGTCGAGGAACTTGGCCTGGCCGCAAGCCTGGAAGGTCTGGTCGCCGGCTGGAACGGGCGCAGCCGGGGACGGCCCCGCTTCGAGATCGCCTTTTCCGGCACGTTCGAGAATTTGCCCGCGGCGGTCAGCGCCAATCTCTACCGCATCGTGCAGGAGGCGCTCACCAACGCGGCCAAGCATGCAGGCGCAACGCGGGTCGTGCTGCGACTGGGGATGCGTGAAGCCGAGGCTCCCTCGGACGACGCCGCAATCGAGCTCGACATCGAGGATGACGGCCGGCTCAGCGATCCAGCCGTGAAATCCGGAATGGGTTTGCTCGGAATGCGTGAACGCGTCGCGGCATTGGGAGGGCGGCTGAGCTTCGAGGCCGCGCAAAACGGTGGCTTTGCCTTGCGCGTCGTTATTCCCGTCGCGCCGTCTCGCCAGCACGGCGTCGCCCTGGAGTGCGCGCCATGAATGGCAGCGGCCGAGCCATCATGCTGGTCGACGATCACGCCGTCGTTCGCGAGGGCTATCGCTCGATGCTGCAGAAGCAGCCGGGATTGCGCGTCGTTGCTGAAGCCTCCGATGGCGCCGAGGCCTATCGGCTGTTCAAGGCCACCGAGCCCGACCTGGTCATCATGGATCTGAGCATGCCCGGCATCGGCGGCATCGAGGCGATCAGGCGCATCAGGCAATGGGACAAGCGCGCCAGGATCCTCGTGTTCACGATGCACCAGAACGCGGCCTTTGCGGTGCAGGCAATCCGTGCCGGCGCCCGCGGCTATGTCACCAAGACAAGCCCGCCCGAGACGCTCGTGCACGCCGTGATGGATGTTCTGGCCGGAAAGATCGCCATCAGTCCCGATATCGACCATGAACTCGCGCTCAGCCGGCTTGCCGGCGAGGCCGCCGTCGCGGATGTCCTCTCCGCGCGCGAGTTCGAAGTGCTGCGCATGCTACTTGCCGAGAGGACGACCGAGGAGATCGCCGAGGCGCTTCACATCAGTCCCAAGACGGTGGCGAACCTGCACTCCCTGATCAAGGACAAGCTCGGCGTCGGCTCGGATATCGAGCTGGTCCGGCTGGCGCTGCGGCAGGGGATATTGACGCAGATCGATCTGGGAGAGGCGTGAAGGCAGCCGCTCACTCGAGCGCCTTCAAACGATCGAGTCCACCCACACCGCGAATGCATCGAGCACCTCGTCCATCACTTCGCGGTCGTTGCGGCCCGAACGGACTAGCACATGGAAGGAATGATCGGCTTCTTTCACGAGATGCAGCGTCGCCAATGATCCGAGCTCCTTGACCACCGGCTCGAGCAGCTTCAAGTCCGCCAACGCATCGCGCGTGCCCTGCAGGAACAGCATGGGGATTTTGATGTCAGCGAGATGCTTTGCCCGCTCGGTGGATGGCTTTCCGGCTGTATGCAGCGGGAAGGCGAGAAACACCAGGCCTCGTACGCCGGCAAGCGGCTTGACCGCCTGCGCCTGCGAGGTCATCCGCCCGCCGAAGGATTTTCCGCCGGCAAAGAGCGGCAGGCCGGCGCACCGCTCTGCGGCCTCTGCCACCGCAGCGCGTACGGTGGCATGCGCAATCGCGGGTGGATCTGGCCGCTTGCTGCCCTTCTCCATATAGGGGAACTGGTAACGCAACGTCGCGATGCCGCGCGCGGCGAGGCCCGTGGCAATCACCTCCATCGAGCCATGCGTCATGCCGGCGCCTGCGCCGTGCGCAAACACATAGATCGCGTGAGCCTGCGGCGGACGAAGCACCAGCGCCGAGACCGCGCCAGCATGGCCGATCTCGATCTTGAGGGACTGCGTGTCAGTTTTCATCGTCGTGATGTGTAGCCCGGGTGGAGCGTCAGCGTAACCCGGGACAGCTCGTAAACGTTGATGCAGAGGTCCCGGGTTGCGCTGCGCTCCACCCGGGCTACGAGGCTGCAGCTCATCTCATCAGGTAGCGACTGCGCCAATCAACGCAAGCAGCAAGTGCGACATGCCGCCACAAAAGGTCCGCGGGACATCGGCGACAGATTGTGCCAAAAGCTGAAAATGCTGCATGATACGCCACTTATCGCGACCATTGTCGCAGGGCTTGGACTGGCTTTTGTGTTCGGTGCCCTCGCCCAGCGGTTCCGGCTTCCACCGTTGGTCGGCTATTTGCTCGCGGGAGTTGCGGCCGGCCCCTTTACGCCCGGCTTCGTCGCGGACCAGGCGCTGGCAACGGAGCTGGCGGAGCTAGGCATCATCCTGCTGATGTTCGGGGTGGGCCTGCATTTCTCTCTCAACGATCTCCTGTCTGTCCGCGCCATCGCGCTGCCCGGTGCCGTCGTCCAGATCGCGGTTGCGACGCTGATGGGGCTCGGACTTGCTCAGGCCATGGGATGGTCGGTCGGAGCGGGCCTCGTGTTCGGGCTGGCATTGTCGGTCGCCAGCACCGTCGTGCTGCTTCGCGCGATGCAGGAGCGCCGGTTGATGGATACCGATCGTGGCAAGATCGCCGTCGGTTGGCTGATCGTGGAAGATCTGGCGATGGTGCTCGCGCTCGTGCTGCTTCCGGCCCTTGCGAGCGTGCTCGGTGGAAACGGCGATGCGCAGACCGCCGGTCCGCTCGCGGCGCGCCTTGGTCTTGGACTCACGGGCACATTGTTGCTCACAGTCGCCAAGGTCGGCCTGTTCATCGCCCTGATGCTGGTGGTGGGACGCAGGCTCATCCCCTGGATCCTGCATTACGTTGCGCACACTGGCTCCCGCGAGCTGTTCCGGCTCGCCGTGCTGGCGATCGCGCTCGGCGTTGCATTCGGCGCGACCAAGCTGTTCGACGTTTCGCTCGCGCTCGGCGCCTTCTTCGCCGGGATGATGCTGACGGAATCCCCGCTCAGCCAGCGCGCGGCACAGGAGTCGCTGCCGCTGCGGGACGCTTTTGCGGTGCTGTTCTTCGTTTCCGTCGGCATGCTGTTCGATCCGATGAGTGTGATCCGCGAGCCGTGGCCGCTGATCGCTACGATCTTCATCATCACCATCGGAAAATCCGTGGCAGCCTTCTTTATCGTGCTGGCCTTCAGGCATCCGGTCTCCACGGCGCTGACGATCTCCGCCAGTCTCGCCCAGATCGGAGAGTTCTCCTTCATCCTGGCGGAGATCGGCGTTGTAACCAATCTGCTCCCGAAGGAAGGTCGCGACCTGATCCTGGCCGGAGCGATCCTCTCGATCATGCTCAATCCGCTGATCTTCGCAGGTGTCGACTGGCTGATACCGCGCCTCGATCCGAGGCGGGCGTCGCCGAAGACCGCCGCTCCTGCCGCCCGCGAACCGATCCCGGTCACAAGCCTGACCGGTCACGCTATCCTGGTCGGCTACGGCCGGGTCGGGAACATCGTCGGCAGCGCCATGAAGGAGGCGGGCCAACCGTTCCTCGTCATCGAAGATGCCGATGCGATCGTCGCTGGGCTCAAGCAGAAGGATATCGAGGCGATCATGGGCAATGCCGTCCGCGCCGACGTGCTCGCCGCCGCCAATCCATCCGCGGCCCGATATCTGGTGGTCGCGATTCCCGAAGCGTTCGAAGCCGGACAGATCGTCCAGCAGGCGCGCGCCGCCAATCCGCAGATCCGAATCATCGCCCGCGCGCATTCGGACGCCGAGGTCGATCATCTCACGCGACTGGGCGCCGATACCGTCATCATGGGCGAGCGCGAGATCGCACGGGCGATGATTGAAGACCTGCAGCGTCAGCCGCAAAGGCGGCAGGTGGAACCGCAGGACGCGCCGACCGTGATCGCTCTGCACGGTGTTCCAAATGCGCCGGCAGATCGCTAGTATACCGCCGCTGCGCGTGGGGATGCAGGCGGTAGAAGAGGGGTCAGAATGGGCGCGAGTTCTCTGACGGAGCTGAAGCGGATCATCGAAGGCGAATCCATCGACGGGATCCAGTTGTTGAACAGTCCGCACGACAACCCGATCTGTTCGCTCTCTTACGATGAAAGCATTTCCTGTATCGCGGTCGTGTGGCGGAAATACGCGACCAGCGCTCAGCTTCGCTTCATTCATGAAATCATCCTTGGCATGCTCACGCAGCATGCCGCCGACAGGATCCTGGGCGATGATTCGGACTTGCCGATCGTCCACGCCGAAGATCAGAAGTGGATCGTAGAAGATTGGCTGCCACGGGCGCGGGCGGCGGGTCTCAAGGCCGTCGCTACCGCCGTGTCGCTGACATTCTTCGGCAAGGTCTCAATCGGGAGCATCCATTCGAAATTGGCCAAAGAGATTGCGATCAAGGATTTTCACAACATCCACTCGGCCCGCATGTGGCTCGGCAGCCTGAGCCCGCAGCAATTGGCATAGCCGCGCCGAGCCTGACACCACCTTGTGCGGGAAAAGGCGGTACCTTTCCTCCGCTGAAGCGCGCGTCATTTCGCGGCGCGCTTCTCGACGTGCGTCGCGAGCCAATCGATCAGCCAGTCGGCGACTTGAAGGTTGTTCTTGTCCTGCATCAGCATGTGCGAGTTGCCGTGAATGCCGACGTCCGGCAGCGCGACGACTTCAGCGTCGACGCCGGCGGCCTTCGCGGCCTGGACGAAGCTTCTGCAACCTTCCAGCCGCTTGCTCCACACCTCCGACTGGCTGACGAAGTCGCCGAACAGGACCAGTGTCGGGATCTGCTTGAGCGCCGTCATATCAAAGTCGCCGCCCGGACATGCTCCCGGCTCGATCGAGATGATGGCAGTTATTCCCTTCGGGCTCATTGCGGCCGTCTGGAACGGGAAGATGCCGGATTGGGAATGGCTGACGAGCACCGTCTTGCCCAGACGCTCAGACAGTTCGGACAGCGCCTTCACGGTCGGGACCGGCGGCGTCATCGAATAGTGCCAGTCCGGCACCATCTGCTTCCAGAACTCGTCCTGCGCCTCCAGCGGAAACTGCAGTCCGGGAAACACCTTTGGATATTCGGTGCCGAAGCGGAAGATCGCCCAGGCCGGCTCATGACCGGCTGAGATGAAGGCCGGCAGCGTGTCGGGTGCGGCCTTCCCGGTCTTCACGACGTTGACAGCGACGGGGCTCGCGGCCGAACGCCCGCGCCAGGCTTGATCGATGACGTAAACGGAAAAGCCGCGGCGCAGGAGATATTCGTCCCAGCCCATCCGGCCGTCGGGTGTCGTCTCCCAGCTCTTGCCGGTCAGACAGCAGCCGTGGATCAGCGTGATGGAATAGTCCTTGGGCTGCAGCGGGGTCTGGTAGCGGACATACATCTGGTCGACGGTGATCGTGCCCGTGGCGCCGAACGTCGGAACGGTCGAGAGCGCGTCGCTCTTCACCTCGCGGCCGCCGACAAAGAAGCTGCCCTGCTTGGCGACGGTGAGGGGCCCGGATGGCGGCGCCTCCGCGGCGTGGCTTGCCGCGAGAAAATTTCCCGAAACAATGAAGGCAAGGACCAGGCGCTTCAGCATGGGCGTTTCCTCGATATGTTATGTTTTTTTGAAAACGTGACGTCGGTACTAGATTCTTATTTTGACGCGTTTTCTTCACGCGAACCGGTGTCCACTTCGCTTGAAAACGCTCTATGATTGCACTCCCCACATTCGCACGGTGCGGCGCTCGATCAGGCGGAAGACCAGATTTTCGACGAAGAGGCCGATCAGGATTACCGTCAACAGGCCGGCGAACACCGCCGGGATATCGAGCACGGTGCGGCTTTCATAGATGAACCAGCCGAGCCCGCCCTTTCCTGACGCGACGCCGAACACAAGCTCGGCGGCGATCAAGGTGCGCCAGGCAAACGCCCAGGCTACTTTCAGTCCGGTCAGGATCGATGGAAAGGCGGCAGGGATCAGGATCTTCAACACGTAAGGCAGGCCGCGCAGTCCATAATTGCGCCCGACCATCCGCAGCGTCGGCGACACCGCGAGGAATCCCGCATGGGTATTGAGCGCGACCGCCCACATCACCGAATGCACCAGCACGAATATCAGGCTCGCCGCGCCGAGCCCGAACCAGATCAGCGCCAGCGGCAACAAGGCGATCGCCGGTAGCGGATTGAACATCGCGGTCAGCGTTTCCAACAGGTCCGTCCCCAGCCGCGTGTTGATAGCGAGCGCTGTCAAGATTCCTGCCAGCGCAATTCCGATCGCATAGCCCAGCAGCAGCACCTGCAATGAAGTCCAGGTGCGCGCGAACAGCGAGCCATCGATGATGTGATCGAACAGGGCCTTCAGCGTGTCGGATAGCGTCGGGAACAGCAGCGCGTCATCGAGATAGCGCGCATAGGCTTCCCAGATCAGGGCCAGCACGATCAGGATAAGGCCCTTGCGCAGCGCGGCATTGTTCCAGAGCCGTTCGGCAGCAGACAATTGCCGTTCGACCTCGGGCTCGTCCATGCCGTCGTTCATGACCGCGGGCGAACTCAGGATGATGCGCGGTGCGTTCATGAGGCAGTCTCGTGATCGGCGCCGGCGCCTTCCGCTGAAAACAGGAGGTCGTCGATCTGCTTCTCCAGTTCGCCGGCGCGCCGGCTGTCACCGCCGACGGCGGCCACGTCCTCGATCTCGGCCTTGACGCGACCCGGATGCGGCGAGAGCAGGAGGATGCGGCTGCCGATCCGGATCGCCTCCGCGATTGAATGGGTCACGAACAGCACAGTGAAGTGCGTATCGGCCCACAATTGCAGGAGCTCGTCCTGCATGCGCCGCCGGGTCAGCGCATCCAGCGCGGCGAAAGGCTCGTCCATCAGGAGGATGTCGGGCTCCATCGCCATGCCGCGCGCGATGGCGACGCGCTGCTTCATGCCGCCCGAAAGCGTGTGCGTGTAGCTGTCCGCGAATTTGGTCAGGTTGACCTTGTCGATATAGGCACGGGCGCGCTCATTGGCCTCGGCCTTGGAGAGCTTGCGCGCGACGCGGAGCGGAAACGCGACGTTCTCGGCGACCGTCTTCCATGGCAGGAGCTGGTCGAACTCCTGGAACACCATCATGCGGTCGGCGCCGGGGCCGTCGATCTTGCGGCCGTTGATGCGGATGGCGCCTTCGCTCGGAAACAGATAGCCGCCGACCGCCTTGAGCAGGGTTGACTTGCCGCAGCCGGAGGGGCCGAGCAGCACGTAGCGGTCGCCGCGCTCGACACGAAACTTGACGCGATGGGTGGCGGTCACCAGCGATTGCGGCGTCTTGTAGCGCAGCGTGACACGGTCGACATGGAGAAGCGGCTCAGCCATGTCCTTGCCGATGCTGGAGGCAGCAATGCCTGCGCTCAATCATGGAAATCTCCCAAACGACGGATCACGAACCCTGCAGGTGATGGATCGCCGGCGCGTAATAGTCCTTCCAGCTCGCAGGCTTGGTCTTGATCAAGCCGATCCTGTTCTGGAATTCGGCGAACTTCATGCTGTTGCGCGGCGCCAGCTCGAAGATGTTCTGGGGATCGCGCAGCATGCTCTCGACGAACTCGGGCGGGAATTTGAGATTGTCGGCCTTGATATAGGTCTGCGCCATGCCGCGCGGATCGTTCTTGACGAGATCCATGACTTCAGACAGCGCTGCGAGCAGCGCCTTCGTCGTCACCGGGTTCTTCTCGAAATAGGCCGCCGAGCCCCAGATCGTGCCGAACACATGCGGGCCGCCGAGCACGTCATAGGAATCGAGGATCTTGCGCGCCTTGCCGCCCTCGCGCTCCTGATACATGAACGGCGCCGAGGTGAAATGCGCTGAAATCTGCGACTTGCCTGATAGCATCGCGATCACGCCATCCGGCGGCGAGATGAACACGGTCAGATGGTCGAGCCGCGCATATTGGTCGATGCCCCAGAGCCGGGCCGCCTCCATCTGCAGCACGATCGCGTGATAGGACGTCTTCACCCCGGGCAGGCCGATGCGGTCATTGTCGGTGAAATCGGCGACCGACTTCACCGCGGGATTGATGGTGTCGAGCTGCATCGGCTGCGTGGTGATGGCGCAAAGCGCCTGGTACTTGCCCTTCGTCTTGTCCCACAGCGTGAGCAGCGAGGTCAGCGCGCCGCTGGTCATGTCGGCGTTGCCCGAGATCACCGCGTCGGAGGTCGCGGTGCTGCCGCTGACGACGCGCATGCTGACATTAGGCTTGTCGATGCCGGCCGCCTTCAGATGCTTGTCCAGCAGGTTCAATTCCATCATCAGGGTCAGCGGCAGATGACCCATGCCGGGCTGCCGGACGATCCTGATCTGTCCTTCCTCCGCGCGCGCCGGCGCTGACGTTCTCACGATGAGCGCCGGAGCTGCGAGCAATGCAGCGCTTCCCATAAGGGCGTGTCGTCGCGTGATGATCAACTGCCCCTCCCTCGATCTCTGTTGTCGTGTTTGTTGTTACGCCGCCAACATCAGACCCGGCGCATGGCAGATGTCAACGGTTCGCGCGCGTCGGAAGCGCGGCCACGCGAAATTCTTCTTGCTTGGATTTGCGAAAGATATCGGAATGCTAGCTTTTCGATATCACACGATGCACGGAGGCGATCAGTCGGCTTCGCGGCTGCGAACGCTTAGCGCAACGGGACGATCTTCGCCTGTGCCTTGGCGCGTTCGTTGACCGTCTTCGACGGCACCAGATGCGGTGCGTCCACGCCGCCGAGGTTGCAGGCGACGTCGATGAAGCGCTGCATCAGCGGTGGCATGTTGCGATCGCGCGTCGCGATCATGAGCCAGCTCTCGGCATCGATACCTGCGATCGGGCGGCTGGAGACGCCGGGTATCGCCATGCAGGTATAGCATTCCGGCAGCACGGCGATGCCGAGCCCCGCCGAGACGAGGCCGAGCACGGTGTTGAGCTCACGCGCTTCCTGCTCGATGCGCGGCGTGAAGCCGGCCGCGCCGCACAGCGTCATCAGATGTTCATGCATGCCGCAATTGACGATCGGTTCGACGCCGACAAACGGCTGATCGACCAGCTCGGTCATCTCGACCGGGGCGGTGGAGGCGGCGAGGCGATGGGTCGACGGAAAGAACAGCCGCGACCGGTCGCGCCATAACGGCATCAGCTTGATATTGCGGTTCTTTTGCAGCACGGCCGGCGGCCGCAGGATGCCGAAATCGATCTGATCGTCGGCGAGCGCTGCGAATTGCGAGCCGGTGCCCATGTGCTGCAATTCGATCTGCACGTCGGGATAGCGGCTGCGGAAGGCGCGCAGCATCTGCGCGAAGGCTTCCCGCATCGGAACCGAGCTGGTGAAGGCGAGCCGGATGGTACCGGCCTCGCCTCGGCCGGCGCGGCGCACCGCCTCGGTGGTCTGCTCGAGCTGCTTCACCGCGCGCCGCGCATTGTCCAGCAGCACCTCGCCAGCAGGCGTCAGTTCGACCTTACGCCGATTGCGGCTGAACAGGGTCGTCCCGACCTCGGCCTCGATCGCCTTGATCTGGATGCTGAGCGGCGGCTGGCTGATGTTCAGGCGTCGGGCGGCGCGGCTGAAGCTGAGCTCTTCGGCCACGGCAATGAAATAGCGAAGCTGGCGATAATCCATCTTCTTATAGTCAAAACGTATAGCCGGGCTGTCAATATCATATTGGACGGAATGGGCCGGCTGCGCCTACACCGGCGGAAACCAGAGATAACCCGAGGAACGCCCTGCTAGAGGCCCTTGTCCCATGATCATCGACACGCATCTGCACTACTGGGAACGATCCACCCCCGCGCGGCCGCACGATCCCAACGGGATCCATTGGGGCGAGGAGATGCTGGCGGAGGATCTTCTGAAGGAGGCCGACAAGGCCGGCGTCACCCATATCGTCCAGGTCACGGCGTCGTTGATGGGCTACGACAACCGCTATTCGCTGGAAGCGGCGGCCAAACACAGGGATCGGGTGGTGGGGGTGTTCGGTCGGTTCGATCCGCTGCTGCCAGACAATGAGGGCCGGCTGAAACAGTTCATGGCGCAGGAGCGCATGCTGGGCGTGCGCATCACGCTGCACCAGCCGCCCTACAATAGCTGGCTGCGGCAGGGCCTGCTGAATGATTTCCTCGCCGCGATAGAAAAGCTCCAGATCCCGCTCGAACTGTTCGCGCCGTACCAGACCGAAGAGCTGCACGACATGGTGAAGCGCTATCCGGGCATCCTGATCATGCTCGACCATATGGGGCTGCGCCGCATGCCGCCCTACACCGACCGCTACTGGAACTGGCCCGAAATCCTCAAGCTCGGCGAGCAGCCGAACATCTGGATGAAGGTGTCGTATTTTCCAGAGGCCGCGCCGGACGACGAGAAATATCCGCATCCGACTTCGAAGCAGCGCTTCCGCGAACTCTACGAGCATATCGGTCCGGACAAGATGATCTGGGGATCGAACTATCCGCCGGTGCTGCGCGCCTGCACCTATCCGCAGTCCGTGACCTTCATCAGCGAGGAATGCGATTTCCTCAACGAAGCAGATCGCAAGGCGATCTTCGCCGGCAACTTCATCAAATACATCAAGCAGGCCGGCGGCCGCGATCTCTTCAAATGACAACTGGAGTGGCAAGGGAGGCGAGGCGATGATTGGATTCCAGATTTGCAAACGCGCGCGCAAAGTCGATGCGGATACCGTCGCAAAATTCCGCGAGCTGCCGGTCGCCAATATCAGTGACTCCATGTCGCGGATGACCGCGGGCGGCGCGGCGCTGCGGCCGGTCCACAAGGAGGGCGTGCTCGCCGGTCCGGCCTTCACGGTGAAGACACGCCCCGGCGACAATCTGATGGTGCACAAGGCGATCGACATCGCCGAACCCGGTGATGTGATTGTGGTCGACGGCGGCGGCGACCTCACCAATTCCCTGATCGGCGAGATGATGGCGGCGCAGGCCGAGCAGCGCGGGATCGCTGGTATCGTCATCTACGGTTCGATCCGCGACTATGACACGCTCCACGCCGGCACGTTCCCGGTCTATGCCGCCGGCGTCACCCATCGCGGCCCCTACAAGGATGGACCCGGCGAGATCAACGTGCCGATCGCGATCGACGGCATGGTGATCGCGCCCGGTGATCTGATTGTTGGCGACGGCGACGGCATTGTCTGCGTGCCCTTCAATGTGACGTCAGAGGTGCTGAAGGCGACCGAGGCCAAGCACCAGGCCGAGATCAAGCAGCTTGCGTTGATCAAGGAGGGCAAGCTCGATCGCTCCTGGGTCGACGCCACGCTGACCCGGCTCGGTTGCAGGATGGACGTTTGATAGCCACGTCGCACGCGACGTTCGCAAGGGAGCATGCCGTGTTTGCTTTTTCCGGATCGTTCCACCCCAACGGCTGTTCGTGTTGCGGCAGCCCGCAATCTTTCCAGGCCATGATGGCTTCGGGTAGGTCTTTTTCGCCTCCGACCAATATCGAGGCGACGGAAGGGCTGCGCCGCGCACAGGCCCCGAGCGGGCCGATCATCGACTGCCACGGCCATTACACCACGGAGCCGCAGGCGCTGCTCGATTGGCGCAAGCGTCAGATCGCGGCGATCGGAGATCCCTCGCAGATGCCTTCGATTGACGAGCTCAAGGTCAGCGACGATGAGTTGCGGCAGTCGGTCGAAGGCGCGCAACTGCGGCTGCAGCGCGAGCGCGGCACGTCGGTGACGCTGTTCTCCCCGCGCGCCTCGGGCATGAGCCATCATATCGGGGACGCGGCGGTCAGCGAGGCCTGGTCGCGAGTCTCGAACGACCTGATCTATCGGCTGACAAAACTCTATCCGAAGAATTTCATCGGCGTCTGCCAATTGCCGCAGTCGCCCGGCGTCGCGCCAAAGAACTGCATCACTGAGCTGACGCGATGTGTCGAGGAACTCGGCTTCGTCGGCTGCAACCTCAATCCGGACCCGAGCGGCGGCTACTGGAAGGATCCGCCGCTGACCGACCGCTGGTGGTACCCGCTCTATGAGAAGATGGTCGAGCTCGACGTGCCCGCGATGATCCATGTCAGCGCCGCCGCCAATCCGGTCTTCCACACCACCGGCAGCCACTACATCAACGGCGACACCACCGCCTTCATGCAGTTCCTGATGTCGGACCTGTTCAAGGATTTTCCGACGCTGAAGCTGATCATCCCGCATGGCGGCGGCGCCATTCCCTATCATTGGGGGCGCTACCGCGGCATCGCGCAGGACCAGAAGCGACCGCCGCTGACCGAAAGCGTGCTCAGGAATGTGTTCTTCGACACCTGCGTCTACCATCAGCCCGGCATCGACCTGCTGACGAAGGTGATCCCGGCCGAGAACATCCTCTTTGCCTCGGAGATGCTGGGTGCGGTGAAGGGCATCGATCCCGAGACCGGTTTCAACTACGACCACACGCGACGTTACATCGATGGCTCGACGCTGCTGAGCGGGGACGACAAGCGCGCGATCTTCGCCGGCAATGCGCGGCGCGTGTTCAGCCGCATTCCCGCTGACTTCTTCAACTGAGCGGGGGCGCGCATTGATCACGGACTCGCAGGTTCATCTCTGGGAAGCGCATCGTCCCGATCGACCTTGGCCGGCCGAGCAGATCGGCAAGCCGTCCTTCGTCGCTGTCCCCGGCGCGCGGCCGCACCGCCCCGAGCCGCTCGGCGCGGATGAATTGATCGGGATGATGGACCGGACCGGCGTCGACCGCGCGGTGATCGTGCCGCCGTCTCCGGTCGGCGATTCCAACGATACGGCGCTGGAAGCAGCTCAACGGTTTCCCGAGCGGTTCGCGGTGATGGGCCGCTTCAACCCGGATGCCGCCGGCGCGCGCGAGCGCCTGCAGACCTGGCTCGACCAGCCGGGGATGCTCGGCATCCGCATGACCTTCTACAAGCCGCAATGGGCGCGGTGGCTCGTGCCCGGCAGCATCGAGTGGTTCTGGTCGGACTGCCAGCGCCTGGGCATTCCGCTGATGGCGCTCGCGCCCGGCCTGCTCAAGGAGATCGCCGCGCTCGCGGAGCGCTATCCAGGCCTCACCATCATCCTTGATCACATGGCGCGGCAGAGCGCGCTGCGCGATCAGCCCTGTTTCGCCGATCTCGACGAATTGCTCGCACTGGCGCAGTTTCCGAACATCGCGATCAAGGCGAGCTCGCTGCCTTGCTACACGGACAGCGCCTATCCGTTCGCCAGCCTGGAGCCTTATCTGCGGCGAACCTTCGAGGCGTTCGGCGCCGATCGCATCATGTGGGGATCCGATCTCACGCGCCTGCCGTGCTCCTATCTCGAATGCCTCGATCACATGCGGCGCGAACTTCCGTTCCTGACCGAAGACGATCGTCGGCAGGTTCTCGGCGGCACCGCCGCGGCGCTGCTGCGCTGGCCCGAAACAGGCGGTGCCGTCAAACCAGCAACATCGAACGAGGCCCGCTTGTGACCGACCAGATCAACCGACGCACCATCCTGTCGCTGCTTGCCGGCGTTACGCTATTGCCCGGCATGCCCAGAATGGCGCGTGCCGCCGGTTATCCCGAGCGCCCGATCCATGTCGCGGTGCCGTTCTCGGCGGGCGGCGCGGTCGATATCGTCGCGCGCACCGTGATGCAGCAGGCCGGTCCGCAGCTCGGCCAGCCGGTCGTGATCGAGAACCGGCCCGGCGCCAGCGGCAACATCGCGACCGCCTTCGTCGCCAAGTCCGATCCCGACGGCTACAATGTGCTGGTCGCCGCCAACAATCTGGCGACCAATGAGGCATTGTTCGACAGCCTGCCCTTCAACGCGGAGAAGGACCTCGAGCCGGTCGCCCTTGTCGGCTACTCGCCCCTGATCCTGGTGGTGCAGCCGCAATTCGAGGCCAAGACCGTCAAGGACCTGGTCGATATGGCCAAGGCGGCGCCGGACAAGCTCACCTTTGCCTCCGCCGGCACCGGCACGTCGGGCCATCTTGCGGCGGAGATCTTCAAGCAGGTGACCGGCATCCAGGCGCTGCATGTGCCGTACAAGGGCGGCGCGCAGGCGATGGTCGATATCATCGCCGGCCGCGTCTCCTTCATGTTCGTCGATCCCGTGCAGGGCATGCCGCAGATCCGCGCCAACCAGCTACGGCCGGTTGCGGTTAGCTCGCGCGAGCGGCTGGTGCTGCTGCCGGATGTCCCGACCGTCACCGAGGCTGGTTTCGCCGGCGTCGAGGCCACCGTCTGGTGGGGCTTCCTGGTTCCGGCCGGCACGCCCAAGGAGATCGTGTCGCGGCTGAACAAGGAGATCGACCTCGCGCTCGGCGATCAGAAGGTAAAGGACAGCCTTCGCGAGATGGGCGCCGTGGTCAAAGGCGGTTCGCCCGAGGATTTCCGCGCCTTCATCAAGTCCGAGACCGAACGCTGGGGCAACATCATCCGCACCGCCAAGATCAAGGCCGAGTGATCTTTCGCGCCGCTCAGCAGCCGCGGCAGATGCTGCGCAAGCTCTTGTAGACCTCTTCGTCATCCCGCCGCATCTGCTGCAGCGATTCCATCGGCTTGCTGTCGTAGACCGGCTCCGGCTTGCGCTTGGCATCGAGCGCCACGGCCTGCCGCTCGTAGCAGGCTTCCCGCTCGGCCTTCGCCTGGATGAACCGGCATTGCTCCACCGCCGCTGACGCGGGACGACGCCGGCCATGAGGCCGAGGGTTATGAGGCTCAAAAGTTTCATGTCGCACGTCCCTTACCGGCCCGTTGTCTCAGTTCCGTGAAACGGGAGCAACATCAACTTTGCGCGCGAGCCATTTCCCGCCGCCGCTTTCTTTGCTAGCCCCTTGTTGCGATAACAAAATCCTCTGGCCGGCCATGAGGGCGGGCCACTTCCGGGAAGTAAACGTGCCAAAGACCATCGAAGAACCCGCACGGCGCGTGCCGATTTATGGCGAATATGAAGTCGCGGTGCTCGGTGGCGGGCCCGCCGGGATCGCGGCCGCGGTTGCCGCGTCGCGCGCGGGGCGGCGCACGCTCCTGATCGAACGCTACGGCTTCCTCGGCGGCATGGGCACGGCCGCGGGCGTGACCAATTTTTGCGGCCTCCACGCCAATGTGCATGGGCAAGCGCATCGGGTGGTGCACGGCATCGCCTCCGATCTGCTGGATCGAATCGACCGGCTGAACGGGCTGAACAAGCCGCATCTGATCCTCGGCAAGATCCTGGCGCAGGCCTATGACACCGCCGCCTACAAGATCGCGGCCGACGATCTCCTGGCGAGCCACAAGGTCGACATCCTCTTCCATGCGCTTGGCGCCGGCGTGGTGATGGATGACGAGCAGCGCATCGGCGCGCTGATGGTCGAGACCAAGGCCGGTCGCCAGGCGGTATTGGCCAACATCTTCATCGATTGCTCCGGTGATGGCGATCTCGCCGCCTGGGCCGGCGCGCCGTACGAGGTTGGCGATGTCAAGGGCAGCATGCTCTATCCCTCCATGATGTTCCGTCTCAACAACATCGATCCCGAGAAAGCCGGTGACGCCTGGCGGACGATACCGGCGCTGATGGAAAAGGCCGAAGCCGCCGGCACCCACAAGTTTCCGCGCAAGGCCGCGATCGTGCGACCGCAGCGCTCGCCGATCGAGTGGCGGGTGAACTTCACCCAGCTCGCGCGCGCTGACGGCACCGCCGTCAATGGCCTGGAGCCCAATGACCTCACCCGTGGCGAGATCGAGGGCCGGCGCCAGGCGATCCAGGCGTTCGAATTCCTGCGCACGGTGCCGGGCTTCGAGAACTCCTACATCGTTGACCTGCCGCCGCAGCTCGGCATCCGCGAAACAAGACGCGTGGTCGGTGGTTACCAGCTCAGCGGCGAGGACGTGCTGGGCTGCGCCTCATTCGACGATTCCATCGGCGTCAATGGCTGGCCGATCGAGGCTCATGTCGCCGGTGACGTCATCTTCAAGTTCCCGCCGATCCCGGAATCGCGCGGCTTCAACGAACTGCCCTATCGCATGCTGGTGCCTGAGCGCGTTGACAATCTCCTCGTCGCCGGGCGCTGCGCCTCGATGACCCACGAGGGACAGTCGGCGGCGCGGGTCTCCGGCGCCTGCTTTGCGATGGGAGAGGCGGCAGGCTCGGCCGCCGCGCTCGCGCTGTCGGGCAATACCAAGCCACGCGACATCGCGGTAGACAGACTGCAACAGGGGTTGAAACAGCAGGGCGCCTTCATCGGGTGCGACCAGCAAGTACCTGCCGGATTGTGAGGAGAAAGCGGATGAAGGGTTTTGTGCGACTCGCGCTTGCGGGCCTGCTGGCACTGACGGCAAGCGGGATCGCGCGGGCCGATGAGCTCTCGAAGGCCAAGATCGGCGTGCTTCGGCTATCGTCCTCGGCACCGGTGTTCATCGCGCAGGACAAGGGTTATTTCCGCGAGGCCGGACTCGATGTCGAACTGAAATTCTTCGACGCGGCGCAACCGATCGCGGTCGCCACCACCTCGGGCGACGTCGATTTCGGCGTCACCGCCTTCACGGCCGGGCTCTACAATCTCGCCGGCAAGGGCACGCTGAAAGTGATCGGCGGCATGAGCCGCGAGAAGGCCGGCTATCCCCTGATCGGCTATTTCGCCAGCAATAATGCCTATGCGGCTGGCCTGAAGACGCCGAAGGATCTTGCGGGCAAGCGCGTAGCGGTGACGCAGGTCGGCTCGAGCTTTCACTATTCGCTCGGCCTGCTCGCCGATAAATACGGCTTCAAGCTTTCGGACGTGAAGGTGGTGCCGCTGCAATCGCTCTCGAACGCGGCCGCCGCGCTGAAGGGCGAGACCGTCGATGCCGCGCTGCTGCCGGTCTCGACTGCACGCCCGCTGATGGAGACTGGCGGTGCCAAGCTCCTCGGCTGGGTCGGCGACGAGACGCCGTGGCAGCTTGGCGCCGTCTTCGCCTCGCCCAAGACGCTGGCGAACAAGCCGCTGGTGACGAAATTGCTTGCAGCTTTGGCGAAGGCCGATCGCGAATATCACGACGTGATTCTCGCCGCGATGAAGGATGGTAAGGCGCCGATCAACGAAAAGACAAAACCGCTGCTCGACATCATCGCCAAATACACCAACCTGCCGGTCGAGCAGGTGGTCGGCAATTGCGCCTATATCGATCCGGACGGCAAGCTCGACGTCAAGAATGTTGCCAACCAGATTTCCTGGCTGCAGGAGCAGGGCTTCGTCGACAAGGGTTTTGACGCGGATAGCATCATCGCAAAGGAATATGTGAAGCCGGATTGATACCGTAGTCGCCGTCATGGCCGGGCTTGTCCCGGCCATCCACGCACTTTGTAACCAGGGAAAGAAAGACGTGGATGCCCGGGACAAGCCCCGGGCATGACGAGCGAGAACGAAATGCGGAGCCAAGCAAGAGCCAGATGGACCTGATCGCCGACCATATTAGCCACCGCTTCGACACGCTCGACGTGCTCGACGACGTCTCGTTCACGGTTCGCGCGGGCGAGGTGGTCGCGATCGTCGGGCCCTCTGGCTGCGGCAAGAGCACGCTGCTGTCGATCCTCGGCGGCCTGTTGCGGCCGACCGGCGGCGCGGCCAAGTTGCGCGGCGCGCCGCCAAAGGACAGCCTCAATCCGCTGACCTTCGTGTTCCAGGATTTTGCGCTGCTGCCCTGGTGCACGGTGGAGGAAAACGTCGCGTTCCCACTGCAGCATACTGCGCTCGGCGTGGCAGAGCGCCGCGCTATCCTCGACGACGCGCTGCGCCGCACCGGACTCTCGGATTTTCGTGGCACCTACCCAAAACAGCTCTCCGGAGGGATGCGCCAGCGCGTCGGCATCGCGCGGGCGCTGGCCGTGAAGCCGGCGATCCTGTTGATGGACGAGCCGCTGTCGGCGCTGGATTCGCAGACGCGCGAACTGCTGATGGAGGATTTCGTCCGCTTGCTTGCCGACGGCGCGATGGGCGCGGTCTATGTCACGCATAATCTGGAAGAAGCGGTGCGGCTTGCGGACCGCATCGTGGTGCTGTCGCGCCGGCCCGGGCGCATCCGCAAAGTCGTGCAGGTAGCGATGACGCGCAGCGAGCGCGGCGACAGGAACGTGCGCGAAAAACTGCTGGCGCTGCAGGAGGAGCTGTGGTCGCTGATCCGCGAGGAGGCGATCGATGCCGAGCGCGAGGTCCAGCATGCTTGACCGCGCGCCATCGGAGACACCGTCCGACATCGACGCCAAACCGCGGCCGGTCGAATTTCGCGGCGCCGGTTTTATGCCGAGCACGGGCCGCGCCTCCGGCTGGATCGCGCTCGCGCTCGTCATCGCGCTGTGGCAATTGGCGGGCAGCGCCGGATGGGTCAATCCGCTGTTCCTGCCCCCGCCGTCGGCGATCGCGGTCGCGACCTGCAAGCTCGCGATGTCAGGCGCGCTCTGGCAGCATCTCGGCTGGTCGGTGATGCGGATCGGCGTTGGCTGGCTGCTCGGCACGGTGGCCGGCGTCATCGTCGGCTTCGCGATCGGCCTGTCGACGCTGGCGCGCGGCGTCGGCATCACCTTCATCTCGGCGTTGTTTCCGATTCCGAAGATCGCGCTGCTGCCGCTGCTGATCCTCTGGCTCGGGATCGGCGAAGAGCCCAAGATCGCGACCATTGCGCTGGGGGTGTTCTTCTCCACCGCCATCTCGGTCTATAGCGGCGTCGATGCGGTGCCGCGCAATCTGATCCGGATGGCGCAGAGCTTCAACGTGCCGTTCCATGCCATCGTGCGCCGCGTGATCTGGCCGGGCGCGCTGCCCTCGATCCTGGCTGGCTTCCGCATCACCGCCTCGGTCGCCTTGCTATTGGTGGTGAGCGCGGAGATGATCGGCGCGCAGTATGGCATCGGCGCTTTCGTACTGCAGGCCGGCAATCTGATGCAGACAGATCAGTTGCTCGCCGGCGTCGTGATCCTGTCGCTGTTCGGGCTCGCGGTAGGGAAGCTGATCAATTTGCTGGAAGCGCGGCTGCTCCACTGGCGGTGACCAGGATTTGTAGGGTGGGCAAAAGCGCAGCGTGCCCACCATCACGAGCGGAGTGCTTGAAGGTGGGCACGCTGCGCTTTGCCCACCCTACAATTCTCGGGCGGTGACACGCTCCGCCGTCATTGCGAGGAGCAAAGCGACGAAGCAATCCATGCCTCCGCAAGCGGGAAGATGGATTGCTTCGCTTCGCTCGCAATGACAGGAGAGAGCAGTTCACGCATTCCCGCGATCTTCGCGGAACAGGTCGAGCTTCTGCTGCACCGGACGGTCCGAGAAGCTGAACAGCACCGAATCCACATCCGCCTCATGCGTGACCCAGTGCCAGCTCGGCACCACGAACAGGTCGCGCGGGCCCCATTCGAAGGTCTGCTCGCCGACTCTGGTGCGGCCCTTGCCCTCGATTGCGGCGAATACGGTGGCGTCGGTTGAGCGATAGCGCGCGGTCTTGAAGCCCTTGGGGACGAGCTGGATGAAGGTGCCGATGGTCGGCATCGCGTAATCGCCGGTCTCGGGATTGGAGAATTTCAGCTTCAGGCCGTGGCAGGCGTCCCATTCGTCGCGGGCCTTGGCCTGCTCCAGCGCTTCGCGGGTGTAGCTGTAGGGATAGTTGAAGATCGGCGACGTCTTCGAGGCGCGCTTCTGGTCGACCGGCAGGAGGTTGTGGCCATAGCGCGCAAAACTGTCGCCGGCGGGTTTCGTGATCTGCTGCTGGTCCTCCTTCGCGCCCTCCGCAAAGGAGGCGTCGAAGAACTGCACCATGGGGATGTCGAGGCCATCGAGCCAGAACATCGGCTCGCTGGTCTCGTTGGAATGGTCGTGCCAGGTCATCGACGGCGTGATCACGAAATCGCCGGGTGACATCGCGGTGCGCTCGCCGTCGACGGACGTGTAGGCGCCCTTGCCCTCGAGCACGAAGCGCAGTGCCGACTGGCTGTGGCGGTGCGCCGGGGCGATATCACCTGGTACCACCATCTGCACGCCGGCAAACAGCGACGTCGTGATTTTCGATAGTCCGCGCAGGCCGGGGTTTTCCAGGACCAGCACCCGCCGCTCGGCTTCCTTGGCCGTGATCAGCTTGCCCGCCTCGTTCATGTAGTCGCGGATCTGGTCGAACTTCCAGAGGTGCGGTCGGCAGGCGCTCCTCGGCTCCGGCGTGATAAGATCGTTCATCACGTTCCAGAGCGCCGAAAGGCTTTCGCCGTCGATCTTCTTGTAGAACGCCTCGCGCTCCGGCGTCTTCTGCACCGCTTCCATGGCTGGCCTCCCGTCCATTTCTATGTTGTTCGCTGATTGACAGCATACTGACAATATGGCTAGCGTCAACTTGAAGAAAAATCAGAAGACACCAGGGAGGTTCCGATGAAGCTGCACGGCTATTTCCGCAGCAGCGCCGCGTATCGCGTGCGAATCGCGCTGAACCTGAAGGGGCTCACCGTTGAGCACCTGCCGCATCATCTTCGCAAAGGCGAGCAATGCGCTCCGGCTTATCTCGCCATCAACCCGCAAGGGCTGGTGCCGACATTGGAAAGCGACGCGGGCGCGATCCTGACCCAGTCGCTCGCCATCATCGAATGGCTCGATGAGGTCAATCCCGAACCGCCGCTAATACCGGAGGATTCGCTGCAGCGCGCAAAAGTCCGCGCTTTCGCGCAGGCCATCGCCTGCGACACCCATCCGGTGCAGAACCTGAAAGTGCTGGCGCGGCTGCGGCAGCTCGGCCTGCCGGAAGAAAAGGTGACGGAGTGGGCGGCTTGGGCGAACCGCGAGGGGCTTTCGGCCTGCGAGACATTGGCGGCGGGCGAAGCCGGGCCGTTCTGCTTTGGTGCTGTGCCGACGCTGGCCGATCTTTGCCTGGTGCCGCAGCTTGCCAATGCGCGGCGCTTCGGCGTCGATGTCACCGCTTTTCCGCGGCTGCTCAAGGCGGAAGCCGCGGCCAAGGCAATGAAGGCGTTTGCCGACGCCGCCCCGGATAAGCAAGTCGA
The DNA here is from genome assembly GCF_055413685.1 of Bradyrhizobium sp. LeoA1Lang. NCBI lineage: Bacteria > Pseudomonadati > Pseudomonadota > Alphaproteobacteria > Hyphomicrobiales > Nitrobacteraceae > Bradyrhizobium > Bradyrhizobium sp. LeoA1Lang. Next base: position 122,490 of record NZ_JBVAPG010000007.1, read on the forward strand.
TGCCGAATAACAACAAGCAAACCCCTGTTACCATGGACGCGGTCTATACCGCGCCCGGCTATCTATTCCGGCGGATGCAGCAGATCGCGGTCTCGATTTTCGTCGAGGAGTGCAGGGCGTTCGACCTGACGCCGGTGCAATATGCCGCGCTGATCGCAATCCACACCCATCCCGGCATCGATGCGACGCGACTGTCCGCGGTGATCGCGTTCGACCGCTCCACGCTCGGCAATGTGATCGAGCGGCTGCAGGGCAAGGGCCTGATCGAGCGCAAGTCCGATTCCGATGACAAGCGCGTCAAGCTGCTCACCATCACCCGGCAGGGCGCTTCGCTGCTGCGCGAGATCATGCCCGTGGTTGACCGCGCGCAGGCGCGGATGCTGCAGCCGCTCAAGCCCGCCGAACGCAAGACGCTGATGGCACTGCTCGCGCAGCTCGTCGATCTCAACAACGAGGCCTCGCGCGTGCCGCTGCGCGCCGAGGACGCCCTCGAACATCTCGGGAAGTCGGGCTGATGGCAAAGGATAGCCAGCCGGTCCTGATCGCAGGTGGCGGCATCGGCGGCCTTGCCGCAGCGCTCGGGCTTGCGCAGAAGGGTATCCGCTCGATCCTGCTGGAGAAGGCCGCCACGCTCGGCGAGATCGGCGCTGGCATCCAGCTTGGCCCGAATGCGTTCCATGCCTTCGACTATCTCGGCGTCGGCGAGGCCGCGCGGCGCATGGCCGTCTATATCGACCAGCTCCGCCTGATGGATGCGCTGACTGCCGAAGAGATCACCCATGTCGACCTGCGCGAGCCGTTCCGTGTCAGGTTCGGCAATCCCTATGCCGTGGTGCATCGCGGCGATCTCCACGGCGTGTTCCTGCGCGCCTGCCGCGAGCATGAACTGATCGAGCTGCGCGTCAGCAGCGAGGTGACCGGCTACGAGCAGGACGGTGCCTCGGTCACTGCGCAGCTCGCCACTGGCGAGCGCGTCACCGGCCGGCTCCTGATCGGGGCCGATGGCCTATGGTCGAATATCCGCAAGCAGGTCACCTCGGACGGGCCGCCACGCGTGTCCGGCCACACCACTTACCGTTCGGTGATCCCGACCGAAGAGATGCCGGAGGATTTGCGCTGGAACGCGGCGACGCTGTGGGCCGGGCCGAAATGCCACATCGTGCATTATCCGCTGTCGGACTGGAAGGTATTCAATCTCGTCGTCACCTACCACAACGACGCGCCGGAGCCGGTCGCGGGAAAGCCGGTTGGCGATGAGGAGGTGATGCAGGGCTTTCGGCACGTCCATGAGCGTGCGCAAAGCATCATTCGTCACGGCAAGAATTGGCGGCTCTGGGTGTTGTGCGACCGCGATCCGAACGAGCGCTGGATCGACGGTCGCGTCGCGCTGCTCGGCGACGCCGCCCATCCGATGCTGCAATATTTCGCGCAAGGCGCCTGCCAGGCGATGGAGGATGCCGTGTGCCTGTCGCACATGCTGTCGCGTCATGACGACCACGCAGTGGCGCTCGAGCACTACCGTGCACAACGCTTCCCGCGCACTGCGCAGGTGCAGCTTTGGTCGCGCGCGATCGGCGAGCACATTTACCATCCCGCCGGCGACCACGCCCGCCTCCGCAACGTCATCATGGGCGCGAAGACCTCCGAGGATTACTATCAGGATCTCGCCTGGCTCTACGGCGGCACGGGGTTGAACGCGTGATCACCAACCCACACCCCGTCGTCGTCCCGGGCTTGACCCGGGACCCATAACCCCCGGCGGTTATTGTTGTGCGAGATTGTCGTTCCGGCGTTCTCTCAAACCCACATTTGTGGTTATGGGTCCCGGGTCAAGCCCGGGACGACAGTGAGTTTGCTGAAGCGGTATGCATCACATCTTCATCACCGCCTGCCGGTCGATCTTGCCTGTTCCTGTCTTCGGCAGTTCGTCAATGAACTTGATCTCGCGCGGATACTTATAGGGCAAGAGCCTTGCCTTCACGTAATCCTGCAGCCGCTTCGCCGTCTCCTCCGCCTCGAACGCGCGGTCGTTCATCACCACGACGGCCTTCAGCGTCATGCGTCTATCGGGCAGTTCGGCGGCGAAGACGGCGCATTCGCGGACATCAGGATGATCGGCGAGGCAGAGCTCGACCTCGAGCGGGTAGACCCATTGGCCTGATATCTTGATCAGGTCGTCGGCGCGGCCACGGAAAAAGTGGAAGCCATCGCTGTCGCGGACGAAGCGGTCGCCGGTATAGATCCAGCCGCCCTCGCGCACGGTCTCGGCGGTCTTGTCGGGACGGTTCCAGTAAAGCGGCGTGTTGGAATCGCCGCGCACCCACAAAATGCCTTCCTCGTTGTCGGCGACCTCGCGGCTGTCCTTGTCGCGCAGGAGGATCTCGTAGCCTGGGACGCGCACGCCTGCAGCACCCAGCTTCTTTCTGTCCGCGCGGTTGCAGAGATAGATGTGCAGCACCTCGGTCGAGCCGAGGCCTTCGATGATCTCTAACCCGGTCAGCGCCTTCCAGCCGTTGAAGACGTCGGCCGAGAGCACTTCCGCGGCCGAGATCGCCATGCGCAGCGAGGAGAAATCGACTCTCGCCGCGCCGTCGGCCTTGGTCAGCGAGGTGTAGAGCGTCGGCAGTCCGAAGAACACGGTCGGACGACACTGCTCGATCGCCGCGAAGATCGATGCCGGCTTTGGCTGGCCCGGCAGGAGCAGCGTGGCGGCGCCGACCGAGAAGGGGAAGGTGATGGAATTGCCGAAGCCATAGGCGAAGAAAATCTTCGGCACCGAGAAGCAGATGTCGCCGGGTGCCAGCTTCAGCACGTTGCGGGAAAACGCCTGCTCGCTATAGGCCATATCGTGGTGCAGATGCACGATGCCTTTGGGCCGGCCGGTCGAGCCGGACGAGTACATCCAGAACGCCATCTCGTTGCGGTGGGTGTCGGCTTCAGTGAGCTCGGCCGAAAAACGCGGCAGCCATTCATCGGCCAGGAGCGCCTGCGGCACCGCATGCTCGCCGGCCGCGCCATTGACCACGAGCGTTTTCAGCGGCGTATCCTTGCAAGCCTCAGTGTTGAAGCGCGAGCAGAACTCGGCATCAGTGACCGCGACTGTCGCACTCGCGTCCAAAAGATAGAACTGCAGGAGGTCCGGCGGCGTCAGCGTGTTGATGAGAAGCGGCACGAAGCCGGCGCGGACAGCGCCGAAGAACGCGGCCGGATAGGCTGGGGTATCGTCGAGGAACAGCAGAACGCGGTCGCCGCGCTTCAGGCCCAGCGAAGCGAAGCCATGGCCCCAGCGTGCGGCCTCGGCGCAGAGCTCGCGGTAGGTCCGCGTGCCCGCCGGGCCGGTCAGCGCCGTCAGGTCGCCCCGGCCCTGCGCGAGATTGTCGAACAGGATGCGGCTTGCATTGTAGCGCTCGGGAAGCGCAAAGCCGATCTCGCGCGCGCCCGGACTGTCCGATGGTACCTGGTCGGCGATCTCGTTCATGACTTGCTCCTCGAGGCCTCGTAGCCTGCCATGAAATTCGGCGACATCGCGCGCAGCCGCGCGTCGTCGATCCGTCCCGAACGGGTGATGTAGCTGAAGGCGAAATCCATCAGGTCGAGCTTCATGTGCTCGGGGAATTTCTCGTACCAGTCCGCACTGGTGCGCGCCGCGGTCACCAGCTTCTTCACGATCGGCTTGCGTTCGGCCTCATAGCGGTGGAGGGCGGTGGAGACATGCGCTTCGGCTTCGAGCGCCCTCGTCAGCGCGATCGCATCCTCGATCGCAAGGCGGGTGCCGGAGCCGATCGAGAAATGCGCCGAGTGCAAGGCGTCGCCGATCAGCACCATGTTCTTGAACGACCAGTGCTCGTTCCAGATCCACGGGAAATTGCGCCACAGCGATTTGTTCGAGATCAGCGGCTGCCCGCCGAGCGCCTCGGCAAACACCTCCTCGCACACGGCCTTGGAGTGATCGGCGTCCTTGTTCGCGAAGCCATAGGCGTGCCAGGTGGCGCGGTCGCACTCGACCAGGAACGTGCTCATGGTCGGTGAATAACGGTAGTGATGGGCGTTGAAGGCGCCGCGTTCGGTCTTGACGAAGGTCTGCGACAGCGTCTCGAACCGCCTCTGTGTGCCGTACCAGGCGAACTTGTTGGACGAGTAGGACAGCGAGGTGCCGAAATCGCCCTCAAAGCTCCGGCGCACCAGCGAATTCAGCCCGTCCGCGGCGACGATCAGGTCATAGCCTTGTTGGACCCCTTGGAGCGCGTCGACCGACTGGATCGCTTTGTCGAATTGCACGGTGACGCCGACCGCGCGGACGCGCTCCTGCAACACGGAGAGCAGCGCAAGCCGGCCGATCGAGGAGAAACCGACGCCGTCGATCTCGACGCTCTCCCCGCGCAAGTTGAGCGTGATGTTCTTCCAGCTTTCCATGGTCGGCGCGATGGCGTCGACCGTCTCGGGATCGTCGGCACGCAGGAATTCCAGCGCCTGGTCCGAGAACACGACGCCGAAGCCCCAGGTCGCGCCAGCCGGGTTCTGCTCGAACAATTCGACGACGGCGTCCGGATGTCGCCGCTTCCAGAGATAGGCGAAATAGAGGCCGCCGGGACCTCCGCCGATCACGGCGATACGCACGATATTCCTCCCGATTGACAGTGTACTTACGATTTTGCGCCTAGACTATCCGCGGGACGCGCGCAGCGCCACCGGAAAATTTGCGCGAGCGGCGACCGCCGCGGCCGGAACCCGCCCGGGCTCACCAAGCTCGCCAAGTTGAATTGGCATGTCGCGTATCAGGTCGCGATGTCGATTGCCTACATCGCGCTTTCGGTCAGGCTTATTCAGCTCATTCTCGCGTTCCGCGGCGAGTAGCCGGCCGGCCGCGGCGGCTCACCGCGCCGCGAATTGTCCCAGCACTTCCTTGCAGGCGGGCGACAGCGAGGCGGCATTGGAGGCGAGGCACTGCGCGATCCGGCCGCCTCCCGGCGCAACGCCGCCGCACAGCGAGCGTACGTCGGCGCCGCAGGCCGACCGCACGACGAGCAGTTCTTCGCGCGGACGCAAGGGCCGCAGCACGATCCCCGCCGCAGGCGCCGCCGCCGCAGCGGTGGAGCCGCCGCCTGCCGCTGGCGCCGCACCACCGCTCGCGGCCGCAACCGCCTCACCGCAAGCAGGCGAGAGCCTCGCCTTGTTCTTCTCGAGGCATCGCAGTGCGGGGGCGCCGCCGGTCGGCACGCCGGGACAGACCTTCTGATAGTCGGAACGGCAGGCGCTGCGGATCGCGGAAACCTGCGCCTCGGTCGGCTTGGCCTGCGTGCCCGCCGCTTTCGGCTTCGCCGCGGTAGTTGCCGCGGGCGCCGTCTCCGCCTTCGGTGCGGCGGGTGCCTCCACTGCGCGCACCGCGCTGGCGCAGTCTGCGGACAGGCTCGACATGTTCTTCTGCAGACATTGCAGCGAAGCCTCGCCGCCGGGCGGAATGCTGGAGCAATGCGCCATGTAATCGTTGCGGCATTGCGACTTGATCGCCTCACGCTGCGCCTCGCTCGGCGCCTGCGCCAGCGCAGCGGTTGCAAACAGCACGACGGAAAATGGCAGGGCGCGCCCGCATGCGCGCTTCAATGTCTTGATCATGTAAGCAAACCCTTTGTTGTCGACGGAAGCCGCCGCTTCAACCGAAGTTCATTCTTGCGAAGTTCGTTCTTGAAGAAGGTCGCTCTTGAAAAAGTCTGGCACAGCAATCTTGGTGCGCGGTATCATTTTCTGTTTCGGGTTCCACTGCAAGCCAATTGTTGCTATGGATGCATCGCGACAGTCGTCTCCGGATGAACGCCTCTTTGCGGGCAAGTTGAACTGGTGCACGGAAATGAAGCTTGCGCGCCCATCGGCCTGTTGCGGATCGAACGATGGCGTGTGGCCGGACGTCACGCCCCTGTTACGTATCGGTTTCCTGCTCTCTGCCTTCGTTGGCTTAAGTGGCTGCGAGCAAAATACTTTCGTGCCACCACCGCCGCCAAAGGTGGAAGTCGCGATTCCGGTGCAGCGCAGCATCACGCGTTTCCTGGAGACAACCGGCACCACCGCGCCGGTCAAGAGCGTTGACCTGGTGGCGCGCGTGCAGGGCTTTCTGCAGTCGATCGATTATCGGGACGGCACCTTCGTCAAGCAAGGCACCACGGTGTTCACCATCGAGCCTGAAACCTACAGGTTGAAGCTCGAGCAGGCAAAGGCGGCGGAGGTCGGCGCGCAGGCGACGCTGAAGCAGGCTGAGACCGATTTCAAGCGCCAGATCGATCTGGTGCAGCGGCAGGCCGTCTCGCAGGCGACACTCGATACGTCGACGGCGAATCGCGACAACGCGCAGGCCAGTCTGCAGCAGGCGCAAGCCAATACCCGGATCGCAGAGGTCAATTACGGCTACACCAATGTGGCGGCGCCATTCGACGGCATCGTCAGCGCGCATCTGGTTTCGGTCGGCGAACTCGTCGGCGTGACTTCGCCGACGCAGCTTGCCACCATCGTCCAGCTCGATCCGATCTGGGTCAATTTCAACGTCAACGAACAGGACGTGCTGCGCATCCGCGAGGAGGCGAAGCGGCGTGGCCTTTCCGTCGCCGAGCTGCGTCAGTTGCCGGTCGAGGTCGGTCTGCAGACCGAGACCGGATATCCGCACAAGGGCAAGCTCGACTACATCTCGCCGATCCTCACCCAGTCGACCGGCACGCTGCCCGTGCGCGGCATTTTCGACAACCCCGACCGCACGCTGCTGCCGGGCTTCTTTGTCCGCGTTCGCGTGCCCTATGACCAGCAGCAGGACGCGCTGCTGGTGCCCGCTACTGCGCTCGGCAGCGACCAGGCTGGCCGCTATGTACTGGTTGTCAACGCCGATAACGTGGTCGAGCAGCGCAAAGTGGAAACCGGACAGCTCGAAGGCGAATTACGCGTCATCGACAGCGGGCTGAAGCCGGACGACCGCGTCGTCATCGCCGGGTTGCTGCGCGGGATCCCCGGCCAGAAGGTCGATCCGCAACTGCAGAAGATCGAAGCCTCCGCATCGGCGAAGTGAGGGGGCGGCCATGATCTCGAAATTCTTCATCGAGCGGCCGGTTCTTTCCAACGTCATCGCGATCCTGATGATCCTGATCGGCGGCGTGGCGCTGCTCAACCTGCCGGTCGCGCAATATCCCGACGTGGTGCCGCCGACCGTGCAGGTGACGACCCGCTATCCGGGCGCGTCCGCCAAGACCGTGATCGATACCGTGGCGTTGCCGATCGAGCAGCAGGTCAATGGCGTCGAGGACATGCTCTATATGCAGTCCTACAGCGGCGCCGACGGCACCTATACGCTGACGGTCACATTCAAGATCGGCACCGATCTCAACTTCGCGCAGGTGCTGGTGCAGAACCGGGTGTCGAGCGCGCTGTCGCAATTGCCGCAGTCGCTGCAGAGCCAGGGCGTCACGGTGCAGAAGCGGTCGACCTCGATCCTGCTGTTCGTGACGCTGACCTCGCCGAACAAGACCTATGACAGCCTGTTCCTCTCCAACTACGCCACTATCAACATCAGGGATGAGCTGTCGCGGCTATCAGGCGTCGGCAACGTCACCGTGTTCGGCGCCGGCCAGTATTCGATGCGGGTCTGGCTCGATCCGAACCAATTGCAGGCGCGCGATCTGGTGCCGCAGGACGTCATCCAGGCGATCCAGCAGCAGAGCCAGCAGGTCACGGCAGGGCAGGTCGGCATGCCGCCGACGCCGCCCGGCCAGGCCTTCCAGTACACGCTGAACGTCGCCGGCCGGCTGGATGATACGAGCCAGTTCGAGAACATCATCGTCAAGACCGGCAATGTCGGCGACGTCACCCGCGTGCGTGACGTCGGCTGGGTCGCGCTCGGCGCCCAGACCTACAGCCAGATCTTCTCGCTCAACAACAAGCCCTCCACCGGCATCGGCGTATTCCTGTCGCCCGGCGCCAACGCGCTCGAGGTCGAGAAGGCGGTGGAGAAGAAGATGGTGGAACTGGCCAAGCAGTTTCCGCAAGACATCAAATACGACACGCCGTTCGACACCACCATCTTCGTCCAGGCATCGATCAACGAGGTCTACAAGACGCTGATCGAGGCTGGCCTCTTGGTGCTGGTCGTGATCCTCATCTTCCTGCAGGACTGGCGTGCGATGCTGGTGCCGGCGACCACCGTGCCAGTGACCATCATCGGCGCGTTCGCGGCGATGGCGGCGCTCGGCTTCTCGATCAACCTCTCGACGCTGTTTGCGATCGTGCTGGCGATCGGCATCGTGGTCGACGACGCCATCGTCGTGGTCGAGGGTGCCGCGCACAATATCGAACGTGGCCTGTCCGGCCATGACGCGGCGATCAAGGCGATGGACGAATTGTTCGCGCCGATCGTCGGCATCACGCTGGTGCTGATCTCGGTGTTCCTGCCGGCCGCGTTCCTGCCCGGCCTCACGGGGCGGATGTATGCGCAATTCGCGCTGGTGATCGCCGCCACCGCGCTGCTCAGCGCCGTCAATGCCGCGACCTTGAAGCCGACGCAGTGCGCGCTGTGGCTGCGCCGGCCGGTGCCGCCGGAGCAGCGCAATGTCTTCTACCGCGGATTCAATGCGGTCTATGAGCGGCTGGAGCGGGGCTATGCGCGATTGATCGGCGGCCTGGTCAGGCACAGCAATGTGTCGGTCGTGGTCGCGCTGATCCTGATCGGGCTTGCCGGCTACGGCCTGTCGCGGGTGCCGACCGGCTTCATCCCGATCGAGGACCAGGGCTATCTGCTGGCCGCGGTGCAATTGCCCGACGGCGCTGCGTTGGATCGGACACAACGTGTCCTCGAAAGGGTCAGCGAGATGGCCGGCAAGTCGCCCGGCGTGCAGCAGGTTGTCTCCATCGCCGGCATCTCCGCGCTCGACAACAGTTCGAGCCTGGCGAATGCCGGCGTCGCCTATCTGATCCTGAAGGATTGGAGCCAGCGTGGGCCCGGCGAGGATCTGCGCTCTCTGGTGTTCGGGCTGAACGACAAGCTGGCCGAGATCGAGGAGGCGCGCATCCTGGTGATCCCGCCGCCGCCGATCCAGGGCATCGGCAATGCCGCCGGTTTCGCCATGCAGGTCGAGCTGCGCGACGGCAATGCCGACTACGCCAAGCTGCAGGCGATCACCGGCGCTGTTGTCGCCAACGCGCAGACGCAGAGCGCGCTGCAGCGGGTCAGCTCGTCCTTCCGCTCCATGGTGCCGCAGTACGACGTCGAGGTCGACCGGACCAAGACCCAGACCTTGAACGTCACGACCGACCAGATCTTCTCGACGCTGTCGTCCTATCTCGGCGCAAGCTACGTCAACCAGTTCAACAAGTTCGGCCGCACCTTCCAGGTCTATGTGCAGGCGGATTCGAAATTCCGTCTGAACCTGCGCGACATCCAGAACCTGATGGTGCGCAACAGCCAGGGCGAGATGATTCCGCTCGGCACCGTCGCCACGATCACGCCGTCGGTCGGGCCGTCGCTGATCAGCCTCTATAACCTCTATCCGTCCGCCTCCATCATCGGCTTGCCGGCGCAGGGTTACAGCTCGGGACAGTCGATGGCGCTGATGGAACAGATCGCGGCAAAGACGCTGCCGCCGGGCACGGGCTTTGAATGGACGGCGATGTCGTATCAGGAGAAGGCGGTCAGCAACCAGATCTACTATGTATTCGGCCTCGCTCTGCTGCTGGTCTACCTTGTGCTGGCCGGTCAGTATGAGAGCTGGTACGCGCCGATCTCCGTGATACTCGCCGTGCCGCTGTCATTGCTCGGCCCGATGCTGGTGCTGTCGGGCTTGCGGATCGACAATAATCTCTACACCCAGATCGGCATCATCCTGTTGATCGCGCTGTCGGCGAAGAACGCGATCCTGATCGTCGAGGTCGCGCTCGAGCATCACGTGCGTGACCGCGAGCCGCTGATCGAATCGGCGATCGCGGCGGCGCGCGCGAGATTTCGCCCGATCCTGATGACGTCCTTTGCCTTCATCCTCGGCGTGGTGCCGCTGGTGCTCGCAACCGGCGCCGGCGCCAATGCGCGCAAGTCGATCGGCATCACCGTGTTCTCCGGCATGATCGCTTCGACCTGCCTCGCCGTGCTGTTCGTGCCCGCGTTCTTCGTGGTGGTCCAACGCTTAAGCGTATTCTTCATAGAGCGCCGCGCCCAACGCCTGCGCAAAGCCACCGCGGATCTGCCCATTTACCATGCCCGGATGCAGGATGGTGCCGCAATCGTGCATGGTCACGTAGCGATCGATACGGG
>NZ_JBVAPG010000080.1:0-38571 GCF_055413685.1 Bradyrhizobium sp. LeoA1Lang
TGCTTCGACGTATCCATTCCAATGCGGATAATCTGCGTCACGGACGGCTCCCTCGTTTGAGATTTCGACAACCTCATTCTGGCACAACTGATGCCGTAGGGGGCCGTCCACCCCATCAACCACAGGCGCTTGTGGTGTGCTCCGCTGCAACCGCTTGCTCGCGCCACAACAACTTCCTGTGGTTATGGGTCCCGGCGTTCGCCGGGACGACAGCGGGAGCTTTCGCCTAAGCCCCCACCAGCGCCTTCGCGGGCGTGGTGGCCTGCACCACGAGGCCGCGGGCGCGGGCGTCCATGACGCCGACGGCGCGCAATGCGAGCAGCGTCACCGTTTGCACGGCGTCGCGCAGCTTGGCGGGATCGTCGAGATTGTCGGGCGCGAGCGGCCCGACCAGCGACTCATGCAGCGCGCCGAGCAGCGCGGTGGCGGCGAGCGCGGTGTCCTGCGCCGGCAGGTGGCCGGCGCGCACCGCGGCATCGATTCGAGTGGCGATTTCGCCGGCGATCTCGCGCCGGCTGGCAAGCCGCGAGGCGGTGACATCGACATCGACAGGCTCGGCCAGGATGCCCCAGGCGAGCTTGCGCTGCGACAGCACATGGACGGCAACCGTGGTGACCGCGGCGGCCAGCGCCGAGGACGGCCCCGGCGCAGCATCGGCCGCCCGGCGAATCGCGGCAAGCTCGTCGCGCGAGACCTCGGCGATCAGTTCGGAGATCAGATCGGCCTTGGACGGGAAATAGCGGTACACGGTTCCGGCCGCGACATGGGCGCGGACCGCAACCGGGGCGATCTGCACCGCGGCCATGCCGCCATCCGCCGCCGCCTCGCGTGCCGCAGCCAGAATGGCGCTGCGCCGGGCGGCCAGCCGCTTTACCACTTGATGGGTTCGCCGATAGACCATGGCGCGGTTCCCGTCCCCAGGCTCTCGCCGGCTCGGGATCGGCCGAACGAGACTTCACTATTTTGGGCGATCGAGCGCGGATCGCTGCAAAAGATGAACACCTATTCATGGCGTCTGGCAAGACGGATTTGTGCCGTCTGGAATGCACAAAAAGAAGGGGTCCCACCGCCGGGACCTTGGTTACTCCCAGCTTAACGCGCCGCCGTTCTGGTATTCGATCACGCGGGTCTCGAAGAAATTCTTCTCTTTCTTCAGGTCCATCGCCTCCGACATCCAGGGAAAGGGATTGTCGGCTTCATCGAATACCGGCGCGAGCCCGAGTTGGGCGCAACGGCGATTGGCGATGAAGTGCATGTAGGTTTCGCAGAGTGCCGCGTTCAATCCGAGAAAGCCGCGCGGCATGGTGTCCCGCCCATAGGCTGCTTCGAGCTCGGCCGCCGTCCGCACCATCTCGCGAATCTCCTCCTGGAACGCCTTCGTCCAAAGATGCGGATTCTCGATTCGGATCTGGTTGATGACATCGATGCCGAAGTTCAGGTGGATGGATTCATCGCGCAGGATGTACTGATACTGCTCGGCGATCCCGACCATCTTGTTGCGCCGGCCGAGCGAGAGGATCTGCGCGAAGCCGGTGTAGAACCACATGCCTTCGAAGATGACGTAGAAGGCGACGAGGTCGCGCAGGAACGCCTGGTCGGCTTCCGGCGTCCCGGTCCTGAAATCGGGATCGTCCAGATGCTGTGTATGCTTCAGAGCCCATGCCGCCTTGTCCGTGATCGAGGGCACCTCGCGGTACATGTTGAACAGCTCGCCTTCATCGAGCCCCAGGCTCTCGACGATGTACTGGAAAGTATGGGTGTGCACGGCCTCCTCGAATGCCTGCCGCAATAGATATTGCCGGCATTCCGGATTGGTCAGATGGCGATAGATCGCCAGCACGATGTTGTTGGCGACGAGGCTTTCGGACGCCGCGAAGAAGCCGAGATTGCGCTTGATCGCGCGGCGCTCGTCCTCAGTCAGGCCGTCGCGCGATTTCCACAGCGCGATGTCGGCCTGCATCGAGACTTCCGTCGGCATCCAGTGGTTGTTGCAGGCGGCAAGATATTTCTCCCACGCCCATTTGTATTTCAGCGGCAGCAACTGATTGACGTCGGCGCGGCAGTTGATCATCCGCTTGTCGTCGACCGAGACACGGCCGCCATGGCGATCGATGGCGCCGAGGCCGGTCTGGTTGCCGGCTGCGGCGAGGTTCATGACGGGGATGGCCGCGTGGCGCGCGGGCGCGGTGGGCTCTGACCAGTCGAGCATGGTGTTATTCCTTATTCCGCTGTTCACTGGCAGGCTTCGCATTCGGGATTGTCGATCGAGCAGGCGATGGCGCCGGACAAGTCCGGGGCGGTGGACATCGCCGGGGCAACTGTAACGGCGTTGAGCTTGCCGTCGGTGCCCTTCAGCGTCGACTTCTCGACATGGGTGGCGCTGCGCGAGCGCAGGTAATAGGTCGTCTTCAGGCCGCGCTGCCAGGCCAGGCGATACAGCGCATCGAGCTTCTTGCCGGAGGGGTTGGCGATATAGAGGTTGAGCGACTGCGACTGGTCGATCCATTTCTGCCGCCGCGCCGCCGCCTCGATCAGCCAGGCGCTGTCGATCTCGAACGCGGTCGCGTAGAGCGCCTTGACATCATCGGGGATGCGGTCGATCGCACCGAGACTGCCATCGAAATATTTGAGGTCGCTGACCATCACCTCGTCCCACAGCCCGCGCGCCTTGAGATCGCGGACCAGGAAGGCGTTCACGACCGTGAAGTCGCCGGACATGTTGGATTTGACATAGAGATTCTGGTAGGCGGGCTCGATCGACTGCGCCACGCCGCAGATGTTGGAGATGGTTGCCGTCGGCGCGATCGCCATCACGTTGGAATTGCGCATGCCGACCGTCTTGACGCGCTCGCGCAAGCCGTCCCAGTCCAGCGTGCGCGAGCGGTCCATCGCGACTTCACCGCGCGCTTCGGCAAGCAGCTCGATCGAATCGATCGGCAGGATGCCCTGGCTCCACAGCGATCCCTCGAACGACGGATAACGGCCGCGCTCGGCGGCGAGATCGACGGAAGCCGAGATCGCGTGATAGGCGATCGCCTCCATGCTGGTGTCGGCGAAGGCAACAGCCGCGTCCGAAGCAAGCGGGATCCGCAGCACGTGCAGCGCATCCTGGAATCCCATCAAGCCGAGGCCGACCGGCCGGTGCCGCAGGTTGGAGCGCCGTGCCTCGGGGATGGTGTAGAAATTGATGTCGATGACATTGTCGAGCATCCGCATCGCGGTCGCGACCGTCCGCTTCAGCCTGACCGAGTCGAGCCCGCGCTCGCCGATATGGTTGAGCAGGTTGATCGAACCGAGATTACAGACCGCGGTCTCCTCATCCGAAGTGTTGAGCGTGATCTCGGTGCAGAGATTGGAGGAATGGATCACGCCGACATGGCGCTGCGGCGAACGCAAATTGCAGGGGTCCTTGAAGGTGATCCAGGGATGCCCGGTTTCGAACAGCATGGTCAGCATCTTGCGCCAGAGATCGACCGCGCGGATCTTCTTGGATACGCGCATCTCGCCGCGCGCGGCCTTGTCTTCGTAGGACGCGTAGCGCTCGGCAAAAGCCTTGCCGTAGAGATCATGCAGATCGGACGTCTCGTCCGGCGAGAACAGCGTCCATGCGCCATCGGCCTCGACGCGCTGCATGAAGAGATCGGGCACCCAGTTGGCGGTGTTCATGTCATGGGTGCGGCGACGATCGTCGCCCGTGTTCTTGCGCAGGTCCAAAAATTCTTCGACGTCGATGTGCCAGGTCTCGAGATAGGCGCAGACCGCGCCCTTGCGTTTTCCGCCCTGGTTGACGGCGATCGCGGTGTCGTTGGCAACTTTAAGGAACGGCACCACGCCCTGGCTCTCGCCATTGGTGCCCTTGATGTGCGCGCCAAGCCCACGCACGCGGGTCCAGTCATTACCGAGGCCGCCGGAATATTTGGCAAGCAGCGCGTTGTCCTTGATCGACTTGAAGATGCCGTCGAGATCATCAGGAACAGTGGTGAGAAAGCAGGACGACAGTTGCGGCCGCAGCGTGCCGGAATTGAACAGCGTCGGCGTCGACGCCATGAAGTCGAAGGAGGACAGGAGATTGTAGAACTCGATCGCGCGTGCCTCGCGGTCGATCTCGCGCAAAGCCAGACCCATGGCGACACGCATGAAGAAGGCCTGCGGCAATTCGATCCGGTCGCCGCGGACATGCAGGAAATAGCGATCATAAAGCGTCTGCAAGCCGAGGAACTGGAACGCGAGATCGCGCTCCGGCTTCAGCGCCGCGGCGAGCTTGTTCAGGTCGAAGCGGCCGAGCTCGGGATCGAGCAATTCGGCGCGGATGCCGGCCTTGATATAGACCGGGAAGTATTCGCCATAACGCACGGCCATGTCCGCCTGCGACGCAGTGGTTGGTGCGCCCTGCACGAAGGACAGCACTTCGGTGCGGAGCTTGTCGAGCAGCAGGCGCGCGCTGACATAGGCGTAATTCGGCTCCTGCTCAACCAGCGTGCGCGCCGCCATCACGCTGGCGAGCGCGAGTTCATCCTGGCTGATGCCGTCATACAGATTGCGCTGGATTTCTGCCACCACAGGCGCGGCATCGACGCCGTCGACCCCGGCGCAGGCCTCGCCGACGATCATCGCCAGCCGCGCATGGTCGAGCGGCACCTTGTTGCCGTCCGCGAGCGTGACGTGGATGATTGGGCCGGCCGCGGCCTTTGCTGATTTCGCGGCCTGCTGCTCGGCGCGCTGCCGCGCCCGCTCCTCGCGATAGAGCACGTAGGCGCGCGCCACCTTGTGATGGCCGCTGCGCATCAGCGCCAGTTCAACCTGGTCCTGGATGTCTTCGATATGAAAGGTGCGGCCTTCGCTCATCCGGCGTGACAGCGCGCCGACGACTTCGGCGGTCAATTCCTCGACCGCTTCGTGCACGCGGCGCGACGCAGCCGCCGTATGACCCTCGACCGCGAGGAAGGCCTTGGTCATTGCCACCGAGATCTTGCCGGCATCGAATTGCGACACCGTGCCGTTGCGGCGGATCACCTGCATCGGCAGCCGCGCCTCCGGCGCCGCGATCGATTCGGGGCGCAGGTGAATGAGAGACGACGCGGTGGCTTCGCGATCGAGAGAGAGTGACATCTTGCAGACCCCGTGATGTTTGTTGGGGCCGGATGCCGGAGGCGACGCTGCGTGATGATGCCGGCGGCGCACCGGCATGAGCCTGCAAGCGACCGCCGGGACACCCCGCCCGTGGACGTTATTTGCTGTCACGGCAGGTCTCCTGGCTCGCAGGTCGGCGTTACTCCCCGTCTTCCCAATGCGATCCCGCATCAGTGACGTCTAAAGTCGGGAGCAACTCACTGCTTACAGTTGCGGGGGCAGCGCCGGATTCTCGCGATAAATGCGCGATCACTGGCTTCCCTCTTAGCCACCATTCCTTGCGTCATGATGGACCGTGACAGCTACATCTGGTGCGATTTGGGGAATGGTGTCAATGGGACGTATGGGCGAAGCGCAAAAATTTCAGCCCATGCCGTTGACGCTGTGAACAACCGGCGCCACGCGCACGTGATGCCATCCGAGTTGACGTTCGCGCGATCTTGCCGGTAAGTGAACGCGTCGTGGTTCTTCGGAGAGATCTTTTTTCCGGAGCTAAGAGGGAAGCCGGTGTGAAGCCGGAGCTGCCCCCGCAACTGTAAGCGGCGAGCCGCGGTCCACAATTGCCACTGAAGCCTGCAAAGCTTCGGGAAGGCCGGACCGCAGCAACGACCCGCGAGCCAGGAGACCTGCCTCGACAACATACACGTCCTCGGGCGGGGTGTCCCGGTGGTGCGGTTGCGATTCCGTGCACACCTCGCGCAGGGAATCCAGACGTGTCACTACGGCCTTTGCCCCCAACTCATGGGGTTAAGCCAATGTCTTCCACTTCACTTGCTGTTGCATCTCTCGGAACGCCGCGGATCGGTCCGCGCCGTGAACTGAAATTCGCGCTGGAACGCTTTTGGTCCGGCGCATCGGACGAAAAGACGCTGATCGAAACCGGCATCGGGCTCCGTGCGGCCAATTGGGCGCGGCAGAAGAAGCTCGGTATCACCGTGATCCCGTCGAACGATTTTTCGTTCTACGATCAGGTGCTCGACACCTGCGCGATGGTCGGCGCGATCCCGGAAACCTATGGCTGGACCGGCGGCGCAGTGCCGCTTGCGACCTATTTCGCGATGGTACGCGGCACCAAGGCCGACGCGCATGACGAGGCCTGCGGACATGGCCATCACGCGCACGGCGTGGCGGCGCTCGAAATGACGAAATGGTTCGACACCAACTATCATTACATGGTGCCGGAGCTTCGCAAGAACCAGTATTTTGCGCTCGCCTCGCGCAAGCCGATCGAAGAGTATCAGGAGGCGAAGGCACTGGGTTATCAGACGCGCCCCGTGCTGATCGGCCCGGTCACGTTCCTGAAACTGGCCAAGTCCAAGGACGCGCATTACGACACGCTGTCGCTGCTCGACAGGCTCTTGCCGGTCTACATCGAAGTGTTGCGCGAGCTCGTTGCCCGCGGCGCGGAATGGGTGCAGATCGACGAGCCCTGTCTCGCAACTGATCTGGACGCCGCCGCTCAGCAAGCCCTACGGCGCGCCTATTCCGGAATCGCCAAAGCAGTGCCGGACATCAGGATCATGCTGGCGACCTACTTCGGCGGGCTCGGCGGCAATCGTGCGGTCGCGTTTGACCTTCCGGTCGCCGGCCTGCATCTCGATCTCGTGCGCGCGCCTGAACAGCTCGGCGATCTCATGGATGTTCCGAAGCAGCGCGTGCTGTCGCTCGGCGTGATCGACGGCCGGAATGTCTGGCGCGCGGATCTGAGCCGGATCCTCGATCAGCTCGAGCCCGTTGTCGCAAAGCTCGGCAAGGAACGCGTCCAGATCGCGCCATCGTGCTCGCTGCTTCATGTGCCAATCGATCTCGCGCTGGAGACGAAGCTCGATCCCGAGGTGAAGACCTGGCTCTCATTCTCGGCGCAGAAGCTCGAAGAACTTGCCGCCCTCGGCGCGGCTCTTGGAAGTGGCCGGGCCCATGCGTCCGAAGCGATCCGAGCATCCGATGCCGCCGCGGCCGCGCGCAAGATCTCGCCGCGGATTCACGATGTGAAGGTTGCCCAGCGTCTCGCCGCCATCGATGACGGCACGCGCCATCGTGCCAGCCGGTTCGCCGAGCGCGTCGAGGTGCAGCGCGAGCGGTTCAACCTGACGCGCTTCCCGACCACGACCATCGGCTCCTTCCCGCAGACGACCGATGTCAGGAACGCACGCGCCGCGCATGCCAAGGGCGCACTCAGCGATACCGCGTACAAGACCTATCTGCAGCATCAGACCGCGCGCGCCATCCGTTGGCAGGAGAACATCGGGCTCGACGTCCTGGTCCATGGCGAGTTCGAGCGCAACGACATGGTGCAGTATTTTGGCGAGCAGCTTTCCGGCTTCGCCTTCACCGAACTCGGCTGGGTGCAGTCCTACGGCTCGCGTTGCGTCCGGCCGCCGATCCTCTACGGCGACGTCTCGCGACCGCAGCCGATGACGGTCGAATGGTGGCAATTCGCGCAGTCGCTGACGACAAAGCCGGTGAAGGCGATGTTGACCGGCCCCGTGACCATCCTGAACTGGTCGTTTGTCCGCGACGACCTGCCGCGCAGCGAAGTGTGCCGGCAAATCGCGCTCGCTATCCGCGATGAGGTGCACGATCTCGAAGCGGCCGGCGCCGGCATGATCCAGATCGACGAGGCAGCGCTGCGGGAAGGCCTGCCGCTGCGCAGGTCGGAATGGAAGACCTATCTCGATTGGGCGGTCGACAGTTTCCGCATCTGCGCCTCCGGCGTGCAGGACGAAACCCAGATCCACACCCATATGTGCTACTCCGAGTTCAACGACATCATCGACGCCATCGCGGCGATGGACGCCGATGTCATCTCGATCGAGACCTCGCGCTCGAAAATGGAATTGCTCGACGCCTTCCGAAATTACCGCTACCCGAACGAAATCGGCCCCGGCGTCTACGACATCCATTCACCGCGCGTGCCTGACATTGGCGAGATCACCGATCTCCTCAAGCTCGCAAGGCAACGGCTCTCCGATACCCAGCTCTGGATCAATCCCGACTGCGGCTTGAAGACCCGCAAGTGGGAGGAGGTGCGTCCGGCGCTCGCCAACATGGTCGCTGCGGCGCGCGAATTGCGGTCGCTTGCCTAAACAGTGAGGCCCCGTCTCGTATCCTGCGGCGGCTCAAGAAGGAGAACCCCATGCGCTTCTGGATTCAATGCACGAGGTTCGAGACGGGGCAGCCCATCCACATCAACATCGCGCTCGTCGGCAGCATGTGGCGCGACGGCGAGCGCACCGTGCTTGCCTTCGTCGGCGGCGATGGCGAGAGGATCGATGTCGCCGAAACGCCGGAGCACATTCTGGCCGTACATCTCGGCGCGCCCGGGAGGGCATGACGATATGCAGTCGGTTAATAACGTCATTGCGAGGAGCAAAGCGACGAAGCAATCCATTTCGCCGCTTGCGGAGGTATGGATTGCTTCGTCGCTTGCGCTCCTCGCAATGACGGTGTCGTCCTGGCGAAGGCCAGGACCCATAACCACCGATGCCTGTTGTGGAGCGAGCAAGCAGATACGGCTTTGCGCACCAGGAGCATCTGTGGTTATGGGTCCCGGGTCAAGCCCGGGACGACGACGGAACGTGGTCGGGAGCAATCAAAAAGCAAAAGCCCGGCGCGAGGCCGGGCTTCTGTGCGTCTTGCCTCTCTGATCGCGCCTACGCCTGAGGCTGCGGCTCCAGGCCGGGGTCCGGATCTGGGCGCGGGCGCGACTTGCCGGCGGGCGGCACGGCGGAGGCGCGCGGCGTGGTCGGCTCGAGCACGGACTCGCGGTTCGGCTTCTTACCCTTCAAGAGATCGACGATCTCGTCGCCGGTCAGCGTCTCGAACTCGAGCAGGCCCTTGGCCAGTGCTTCGAGATCGGCGCGCTTCTCGGTGAGGATTCGCGTCGCCTCGTTGTAACCTTCCTCGACCAGGCGCTTGATCTCGGAGTCGATCTTCTGGACCGTCGCCTCCGAGGCGTTCTGGGTGCGCGACACCGACATGCCCAGGAAGACCTCGTCCTGGTTCTCGCCATAGGAGACGGTGCCAAGCTCTTCCGACAGGCCCCAGCGCGTGACCATCATGCGCGCCAGACGTGTCGCCTGCTCGATGTCGGAGGCCGCGCCCGAGGTGACTTTCTCGCGGCCGAACACCAGTTCTTCCGCCACGCGGCCGCCCATCATGATGGCGAGCCGCGAGGTCATCTGCTCCAGCGACATCGACAGCTTGTCGCGCTCCGGCAATTGCATGACCATGCCGAGTGCACGGCCGCGCGGAATGATGGTCGCCTTGTGGATCGGGTCGGTAGCGACGACGTTGAGGCCGACGATCGCGTGGCCGCCTTCGTGATAGGCGGTCAGGAGCTTCTCTTCCTCGGTCATGACGAGCGACTTGCGCTCGGCACCCATCATCACCTTGTCCTTGGCCTCTTCGAACTCGGCCTGCGTCACCATCCGCTTGTTGCGGCGGGCGGCGGTCAGCGCGGCCTCGTTGACGAGGTTCATCAAGTCGGCGCCCGAAAAGCCCGGGGTGCCGCGCGCGATGGTCTTCAGGTTGATATCGGGCGCCAGCGGCACCTTGCGGACGTGAACCTTCAGGATCTGCTCGCGGCCGACGACGTCAGGATTCGGCACCACGACCTGACGGTCGAAGCGACCGGGCCGCAGCAGCGCCGGATCGAGCACGTCGGGCCGGTTGGTGGCGGCGATCAGGATCACGCCCTCATTGGCCTCGAAGCCGTCCATCTCGACCAGCAACTGGTTCAGCGTCTGCTCGCGCTCGTCATTGCCACCGCCAAGGCCGGCACCACGGTGACGGCCGACCGCGTCGATTTCGTCGATGAAGATGATGCAGGGCGCATTCTTCTTCGCCTGCTCGAACATGTCGCGCACGCGCGACGCACCGACGCCGACGAACATCTCGACGAAGTCAGAGCCGGAAATGGTGAAGAACGGCACGTTGGCTTCGCCCGCGACCGCGCGCGCGATCAGCGTCTTACCGGTGCCGGGAGGGCCGACCAGCAACACGCCGCGCGGAATGCGTCCGCCCAGGCGCTGGAATTTACCGGGGTCGCGCAGGAATTCGACGATCTCCTGCAGGTCCTGCTTGGCTTCGTCGACGCCGGCGACGTCCTCGAACGTCACCCGGCCATGCGCCTCGGTCAGCATCTTGGCGCGCGACTTGCCGAAGCCCATCGCCTTGCCGGCGCCGCCCTGCATCTGTCGCGACAGGAAGATCCACACGCCGATCAGCGCGATGAAGGGCAGCCAGGAGACCAGGAGCGAAACGAACCACGGCACGTTGTCGCCCGGCGGCTTCGCAGTGATCTGCACCTTGCCGTCATAGAGGCGCTTCACCAGCGTCGGGTCGTTCGGCGCGTAGGTCTGGAAGCTCGAGCCGTTGGTGAAGGTGCCATGGATTTCCGGGCCCTGGATCACGACGTCGCGGACATGGCCCTGGTCGACTTCGCTGAGGAGCTGCGAGAACGAGATATCCTGCGAGGACGCGCGCTGACCCGGGTTCTGGAAGAGCGTAAACAACGCCAACAGCAGCAAGACGATAATGACCCAGAGGGCGAAATTCCGCAGATTGGCGTTCATTGATCTTCCTTCGTGGTCGCGCGGATCGCGGCCTCAAAACTATCCTCGGGCGGCCTGGGGCAGGCACTTCAGGAAATCCCTGGGAATCCCCCCTTCAGCGACTGCATACAATTTAGGTGCCGTGGGAGTATATGCCAAGGGAACTGCACAGGACTATTTAGCGCATCCTAACCCGATTCCCGGTCAAATAATGGCGCAAACGTCCGGGTTTTAGGGGGGTAGTTAAGCGGATATGACGGGAATTTTCCTATTCGCCTGAATATCAGCGGGCCCGGCTCCGGCGCGGTGGTGCCGGCTCGACCCGGATCCGCCCATTGGCGAGCCCAATGACCGCGCCGGCGAGCGTCTGCTTCAGCTTACCCGTCCCCTGCATCACCGCCTGATCGAGTGCGGTGAGCAGGGCCTCGACCTTGCCCAGTTCGGCCGGTCCCTCATGGCCCACGCGGTCGATCGCGCGTTTGAGCAGGCGCAGCCGGATCTCCTCGGGAAGGGCCACAAAGGCCCCGGCATCGAATCCGGGCGCCGCACCGCCATCGCGCAGCGCAAGGTAGCGCTCGGCACCATCAGCCAGCACTTCCACTGCGGCATTGGCCCGGGCGAGCCGCGCCGCGAGCCGCGCCAGGTTCCGGGCATCGCCACCCTCTGCAGCCAGTGCCGGCATCAGCACGCGCAGCCGCGGACGCGTGAACGCCGTGTCACGATTGGTCGGATCGACCGCGTAGCCGATCCTGGCTTTCTCCAGGGTTGCGACCAGCCGCGCCTTGGGAACAGCGAGCAGCGGCCGCGCCAACCTCACCCCTTCGCGCTCGGTCTCGCGCGCCATCGCGGCGAGGCCGGCGATGCCACTGCCGCGCAACAGCCGCATTAGAAGCGTTTCGGCCTGGTCGTCGCGGGTGTGCGCCGTGAGGATATGCGTCGCCCCGCTCGCACGGGCCGCTTCGGCCAGCAGGCGATAGCGCGCCTCGCGTGCCGCCTCCGGCAGGCCGCTGTTCGGCTTGGCGCCGGTCCAGCGCAGCGTCCGATGGGGCAGATCGAGCGTGCCGGCAAGGCGCTTGACCTCACGCGCTTCGCGCGCGGCCTCCGGGCGCAGGCCGTGGTCGACGGTAACTGCGATCAGCCGCGGCCCCTGCTTGAGTGTCCGGCGCCAGCGCACCGCGAGCCACATCAACGCCACCGAGTCCGGACCGCCGGACACGGCCAGAACGATCGCTGGCGCGCGCTTCCACTCGTCTAACAGACGTTTGGCTTCGGTTGCGGAAATCGCGCTATTGTCATCAGACATGGCGGTGCCATCGATCGCGGAGCCGAAAGGCCCCAGCGGCACCGGTTTAGCACTTGATCCGCTTCTGCTCACGGTCGACGGCGGCTCTGACGCCCGTGGAAGCCCGCGGATATTTCCGCGTCACTTCGCCGAGCGCGGCGCAGGCGGCTTCCTTCTCCTTCAGCGCCGCCAGTGACTGGCCAAGCCGCAGCAGTGCGTCCGGCGCCTTGGCCGACTTGTCGAATTTCGTGGTCACGCCGAGGAAGGACTCGGCGGCGTCACGATACTGCTGACGCTGAAAATAGCTCTCGCCGAGCCAATATTGCGCATCCGGGATCAAGGGGTCGCTCGGATATTTCTGGGAGAAATTCCGCATGGTTTCCTCGGCGAGCGCATAGTCCCTGCGCTGCATGTAGCCGATGCCGAGGTCGAACTCGTCCTTCGATGTCGCCGATGGCGGCAAGGTGGTCAGCGCGGCGGTGGCGCCGCCCCCTGCCGGTGCGCCGGCACTGCGTGGGCTGGTGTTGCCGAGGTCGAGCGGTTCGCCCACGCCGCGTCCGCCGGGCGCACCGACCGTGGCATCGGGCGAGACCGGCATCTGGCCACCACCGAGTGCGCGCGGCGCCCCCGGGGCGTTCGGGTTCTGGTTGGGATCGAAGGCATCGCCGCGGCCGCGGCGCCCTCCTGCCGCTGGCGCGGCCGGCTCCTGCACGATCGGTGCGGGAGCCGCGATCTGGGTCTGGTCGTAGCCGCCCTGCGATTGCCGATAACCCGGCTGCGGTTGGCCGTATCCCTGCTGCGGCTGTCCATAGGCCGGCTGGCCACCTTGCGGCGGATAGGACGGCGCAGACGGGTTGGCCGGCGGCATGGCGGCGACGCCGGGCTGGGTGGCCGCAGGCGCACCGCCCGGGCCGGACGGCGCGGCGCCGAGCTGCCGCAGGCGCTCCTCCAACTGGCGGTTACGATACTGCAGTTCCTCGTTCTGGCCGGTCAACTGTCGAAGTTGGTTCTCTAGATGCTGGACCCGCATTTCGAGGTCGGCATCGTCGGATTGTGCGAAGGCCGGTGCGGAAACAGCCAGTCCCGCGGCAATCGCCGCGGCGCGCGTAACTCTAAGAAATCTGGATGACATCTTGCCCTGACGACGAAAATCGACGCGGAACCACACTGATGCAGGGAGTACGCCGGAATTGTGACTGAAGCAAATCAACGTTCAAACAAAACCGGCGCCTCTCGGCGCCGGCGGCAAATCGCGGAAATCTTCGGAAGCTCACGAACTCGCGTTCAGCACCGTGACGGCACGGCGGTTCTGCGACCAGCAGGAGATGTCGTTGCAGACCGCCACCGGACGTTCCTTGCCGTAAGAGATGGTGCGCATCCGGCTCGGATCGATGCCGCGCGAGGCGAGATAGGAGCGAACCGCCTGGGCACGACGCGCACCGAGCGCGATATTGTATTCGCGGGTGCCGCGCTCGTCGGCATGGCCTTCGATGGTAAAGCTGTAACGGTTGTAGCTCTGCAGCCACTGCGCCTGCTTGTCCAGGGTCGCGATCGCCTGCGGGGTCAGGTCGGTCTGGTCGCTCTCGAAGAAAACGCGGTCGCCGACGTTCACGACGAAATCCTGCTGGCTGCCCGGGGTCGCCGCGTTCGCCATCGCGCCCTCGGCGCCGAGATTATTCTTGGCGCAAGCACCCATCGAGAGCGCCACCGCGAGCACCGCGGCGAGCTTCAATCCCTGGAGGATTCGCATCTGGTATTTCATTCCGGAGCCTCCACGCTCACGTTTTCGAATTCTCATCCGATCTACAGGGCGATGGTTAAGCGAACGTTCCGTCAACCTTGATGGGACCTTGCCAGACCCGATCAAATGCGGACAAACGGCGAAAAGCGCCCCCGATGGTTAATGGGTTGTAAATGTGGCGCGAGGGTGAAGACAAGCGCGGAGGCAGCCGGAATCGCCGATTTCCCGGCTTTACCGGGAAGAATCAGCGCAAAGTGCGGGACTTCTGCGACGGTTCGGGCGAGCCGGACTATTCAGGAACTTGGAACGATCGACGCTTGCGCGAAGGAGGGCCGGACATCAGTGGTACCAGATTGACCCCGCCCCCGCTCGAACAGCATCCGCCGCTCGAACGCACTTGAACGCAGGAAGGGGTAGCGGGCGAGCACCCGCTCACGCACCGCAGGCAAGTGCGCGGCCATCAGTCCGACGGGCTTCAAGAGGCCCGGATGGATGCGCGGCTCGGACCAAGCCTCATGCAGGAACACCCGACGGTAAAACGCCATGTGCTCGGAACGCACCATGGCCAATCCATAGTCGGCGTTGAAGTGAACGCCAGCCGTCGATCCGAGCCGAACCGTCACGTAGGGCAGTTCCGGAACAGTCCGCGCCTTTTCCGGATCGGCGACAAAGCGCGTCGAGTCGATGAAGACCAGCCCTTGATCAAGCTTGGGATGAAGCACGTCACCAAACACGTCGACGGAGGGCGAGATCCGGCACTCCGGCGTGACGACGTTGATGCGAATTGAGCTGTAGAGTTCGCCGTTAAAGTACACGCCGAACGTCCAAACGTTGGCGGCATCATCATACTGATCCACGACGCGCTCGTCCGCCGACGGTTCGATCGCGCGTTCGCGCAGATAAGCGCGATAGCGGAGCCGGTAGATATCTTCCTTTTCGGCTGGGGTTTGCGCTAGGCGATAATCGACTTGATCCAGCGGGTCCGAAAGCCGTCCGCTTGCCGGCCTGGTGGCCTCCACCGCGGGCATTATGTTCAATCCTTACACCTTCGAGCAACTTCTGCGCGTGTCAAAAAGATTAACAGCATCTTAATTTATTGCAAAGGGATCGCGGCAATACGGTTAATCGACGCGGGGCTCGCGCGCGAGCCATGCGTCGGTGGCACCGCGGAGCTACCGGTAGAGGGACGGTCTCAGGCAATCGACCGCGACGATGCCAACTTCAGCAAGTCTTCCGGACGGCGGCCATGAGAGGCGCTGAGGAGTTGCCGTATACGCACCGCGGGTACCGGGCGGCTGAACAGATAGCCTTGCGCCTCGGTCACCGCGCCGTCGGCGCTGACGAGATCGAGCTGCTCGTTGGTCTCGATGCCTTCCACCACGACGGACATGCCGAGATCGGCGGAAAGCCGCGCCACACCACGCAAAAGCGTCAGCGGTCGGTCGGTGTCGATGCCTTCGAGGAATGAGCGGTCGATCTTGACCTTCTGCAATGGGAAGTTGTGCAGATAGCTCAGGCTCGAATAGCCGGTGCCGAAATCGTCAAGCGAGATCCGTACACCCAGCGCATGTAGCTGCGACAGCACGTCGTGCGTCACTTGCGTATTGCGCAGCAGTGAGGACTCGGTGATCTCGATCTCAAGACGTCGCGCCGGCAGGCCCGAAACCTCCAGCGCATAGCGGACCTCGCTCAGCACGTCGCGCTGATGGAACTGCTGCGGCGACAAATTGACCGCGACGCTGACGGATTCAGGCCACGTCATGCATTCCATGCAGGCCTTGCGGAGAATCCAGCGGCCGAGATCGACGATCAGCCCCATGTCCTCCGCCACCGGAATGATCTCGATCGGAGAGACCGTGCCGCGCACCGGGTGGTTCCAGCGCAATAGCGCCTCGCAGGTCGTGATCCTGCCGGTCTTGAGATTGACCAGCGGCTGGTAGTAGAGCTCGAACTCCTCGTTCGCCAGCGCCTTGCGCAGGTCGAGTTCGAGGATGCGGCGCGCTTCGACGATCTGGGCCATCTCGTCGCGGAAGAAGCAGAACGTGCCGCGCCCGTCGGCCTTGGCACGATAGAGCGCCATATCGGCGTTCTTCAAAAGCGTGTCGGCGCTGACGCCCGGCGAGGTCATGGCGATACCGACGCTGGCCCCGATCTCGACCAGGTGATTGTGAATCTTGTAGCGCTCGCTCAGCCGATCGACAATGC
The DNA here is from genome assembly GCF_055413685.1 of Bradyrhizobium sp. LeoA1Lang. Classification (NCBI taxonomy): domain Bacteria; kingdom Pseudomonadati; phylum Pseudomonadota; class Alphaproteobacteria; order Hyphomicrobiales; family Nitrobacteraceae; genus Bradyrhizobium; species Bradyrhizobium sp. LeoA1Lang. The sequence goes on from NZ_JBVAPG010000080.1 coordinate 15,914, forward strand.
GACGTGCAAGGCTGGCCGCGTCCTCATGTGATTTGATGTCCTGCTGGAACACCACGAACTCGTCGCCGCCGAAGCGCGCCACGAAATCTTCCGGCCGCAGCATTTCGCGGAGCCGGCCGGCTACCGCGCAGAGGAGCTGGTCGCCGCAGGGATGGCCGAGCGTATCGTTGACCTGCTTGAACTGGTCGAGGTCGATGAACAGAAGTGCCGACAACTGCCCGCCTCTCGGCCGCGCCAGGAGACGACCGATCTCGTCACGGAAATTGAGGCGGTTGGGCAATTGCGTGAGTTCGTCATACCGCGCCAGATGGGTGATGCGGGCTTCCGCATTGCGCCGCTCGGTAACGTCTTCAAGCAACACAACCGTGCCACCATCGGCCATCGCCTGAAACGTCCACGACAGCGCGCGGTTGTTGGTCAGGTCGGGGGCGCTCGTGATCACAACCCGCATCTGGGTGTGCTCGATCTCGGCGAGGATCGTCCTGCCGCTCGCCTCTGAGATCGAGCCGGCGCTCACGCATGCCGAGATGATGTCGGATGCGCGCAGCCCGCGCTGCACAAGGTCTTCCGGCAGGCCCATCATCTCGCTGAAGCGGTAGTTCATCACCGCAAGGCCGCCGTCGTCGCGGAACATGCACAGGCCGTGCGGCATGTTGTTCAGCGCGGTATCGAACTGGCCGGCCAGCGCCGCCTCCCGCTCCTTCGCGATCCATGCGTTGACGTAGATCCGCTGCAGGCTGGATGTCAGGTGCCGGATGGAAACGAAGAAGACAAAGCTCAGGAGGGCAAGCGCGATGTAATAGGCGCCGCCGGTATAGAACAGCGCGAAGATCAGGGGTCCGATGGACAACAGCAAATGCAGGTGGAAGATCCGCGGGCGGCCGAATGTCCGCCCAACCCCAGCCGACGTATAGGCCACCACCGTCGTCACGCAGAGCATGTGGGCGGCCGCATCGCTGGTTCGCAGCAGAACGGTTATCCCCCAGATGCCGAGCGCGACGCCATAGGCGACGGCGCCGAACCGGTAGCGCTGCTCCCAGCCGACGGACTCCGCGACGGTGAGCCGCGAGTTGCGCTGCTGGTAACGGTACATCTGATGAGCGCGCCCAAGCCCCACCACGATGAACAGCGGCACGCACAGCCACATCAGGATGTCGCCGGTGACGGCGGCGATCACCGAGCCGGCGATGGCCGGGCCAAAGGCGCCGAAGATCATCGGCGCGGGATTCATGAACAGGGAATCGACCAGCGCAGCCGCGATCGTTGGCGACATCTGCCGGTCCGACTCTCCCGTCTGATTGGCAAACTGCATGAGCTGGGCACACACGTCCTGTTGTAACGTGCAGTTTTACCCAGCGCTGATGAAGTCTTTCTGAGGGAATATCGTTACCAAGACCTTGTTTCGAGTTTTATGCAGCGGAAATTCTCTTTCTATTTCAATGAACTAGGAAAAATTGCCGGTTAACGAGAATGGTTACCCGCAAAGCCCGGCAATTTACGACAATAGCGGCGACCACGCCGGATCGGACGCGAAGCCCGGCGTCGGCACGCGCAGTTCGTTGCGGCCGGAAACGTCGACGGTGAAGAGTGACGGTCCCTGGCCGGGATCGCGGAAGAACATCACGACGCGCCCGTTCGGCGCAAAAGTCGGCCCCTCATTGTGATAGCCCGAGGTCAGGATCCGCTCGCCCGAGCCATCGGGCTTCATGATACCGATCGCGAACTGGCCGCCGCCCTGCCTGGTGAAGGCGATGTAGTCGCCGCGCGGCGACCACACCGGCGTCGAGTAGCTGCCGTCTCCAAAGGAGATGCGCTGCGCCTGCCCGCCGTTTGCCGCCATCACATAGATCTGCGGCTTGCCGCCACGGTCGGACTCGAAGCAGATACGCGTTCCGTCGGGTGCAAAAGATGGCGAGGTGTCGATCGCCGGCGTGTCGGTCAGCCGCGTCATCGATTTCGAGCGCAGATCCATCACGAACAGATTGGAGTTGCCGCCCTGCTGCAGGCTCATGATGATGCGCTGGCCGTCCGGCGAGAACCGCGGCGAGAACGACATGCCCGGGAAATTGCCGACGATCTCGCGCTGGCCGGTCTCGATATTGAGCAGATAGACGCGCGGATCGCCCTGGCCGAACTCCATATAGGTGATTTCCTGGGTCGACGGCGAAAAGCGCGGGGTCAGCACCAGATCGGAGCCGCGGGTCAGGTAGCGCACATTGGCGCCGTCCTGGTCCATCAGCGCGAGCCGCTTGACGCGTCGCTCCTTCGGTCCGGTCTCGTCGACGAAGACGATGCGGGTGTCGAAATAGCCCTTCTCGCCGGTCAGCCGTTCATAGATCTGGTCGGAGATGATGTGCGCGATGCGCCGCCAATATTCGGCCGAGGTGTCGTATTGCTGGCCGGCGAGTTGCTGGCCGGTATTGACGTCCCAGAGGCGGAATTCCGCCTTCACGCGCCCATTGTTCTGCCGGGTCATGCGTCCGGTGACCAGCGCCTGCGCGTTGACCGACTTCCAGTTCTGGAAGTTCGGCGCGGCGTCGATGTTGATGTTCTTCTCGAGATAGGCGGCCTGGTCGATCGGTGCGAACAGGCCCGAGCGCTTGAGATTGTTGGTGATGACCTGGGTGACGCCGGCACCGACTTCGGTATCCCCGGGGGTACCAGCCGTGAAATTCGGGATCGCGATCGGCAATGGCGCGAATTCGCCCTCGGGAATCGGCACGCGCTTCGGCGCCTGCGCAAATGCGCCGCGCGGCGCGGCGGCAACGATGCCGAGCGCGGCCATGCTGGAAATGATCTGGCGGCGGCTCGGGCGGAAAAACGTCTCAAACGATTTGTTCTGATTGGTCATCGTTGGCGAACTTTGCTTCATGGGACCTCAAGCGCACATCGCGCTCAGGTCTTTCGTTCGGTGAACACGGGCGAAAAATATTTCCATTCGTCGAAGAAAGCCGCCGGCAGATTATACGGCTGGCATTCGATGATCGCGCGCAGCGCGCTCTCCTGATAGACGCGCAAATAAGGCGTCCCCGGCGTGCCCTCAGGCACCGGCATGCCCTCCAGCGTGCCGTCGCGCTTCAGGCGGATCACGAAGGCGGACTCGGTCTGCTGCGCCTCGATGCCGCCATAGGGCTTCTTCCAGCACCGCTCCACCTGGCTCTTGAACATCGCGCCCCAGGTCGCCGAATTGTCGGCGGCCTTGCCATGGGCAAGGCCGAGCGCTGCGTTCGAATTGAGGGTGTCGCCGGCCGCCGCCTGGCGCGTCGGATCGCGCTTGTCGAGAAGGGCTGCAATCTTCGACTGGTCGAACACGCGCTCCTTCAGCTTCTGCTCCGGCGGCGGCTTGGCGGCCTGCTGCTGCGGCTTCGGCGGCGGCTTCTTCTCTTCCTTCTTGATCGCCTCGGCGATCGGATCGGGCTTCACGGGATCAGGCTTCTTCTCGGCCTGCTTCGGCTCCTGCTTTGGCTCTTCCTTCTTGGCCTCTTCCTTTTTCGGCTCTTCCTTGGGTTTATTCTCGACGACCGGCTTCGGCGGATTGGGCTTCTTTTCGACCGGCTTTTCTTCCACCTTCGGGGTCGGCGGCGGGGCGGTGTCGGTGACGATGGGCGGCTTCTTGTCCTCGATCTTGCCGACGGCGTCGTCGACCGGCTTGGCCTCGGCGATCTTCTCCACCAACGGCTTCGGATTTTCCTTCTTGCCGGTCCTCTGGCCGGCCATCACATGGGCAAGCTGGTCGGAAGAAATGACGTCGACCGCGACGGTCTCCTCGTCCGGCAGGACGTAGGCCCTGGACGAAAACGACACGAGGCCCCATCCCAGCACGAGGACGTGCAGGGCGATCGATGCCACCAGTGTCTTGTCGACCTTGACCTTCAACTTACCCTGCTCTGCCACAGCTTAAGATCTCAAGATCCCCCCTCCGGGATGATGACGATGTTGGCCTTGAAGCCGGCGGTGCGAATCTGGCCCAAGAGCTTCATCATATCCGTGTAACAGACGTCCTTGTCCCCGCGCAGATATACCACGGCATCGTTATCCGATCGGGTCTCCCGGATAGCCTTGATTTTGGGCAAGAGGTCGGCAGCCGAGATCGAGGCGTCCCCGAGATAGAGTTCCACGCTCGAATTGCAACTCCCGCCGGTGCGCTTGACCGACAGCGTCAAGGGCGGGGTGTTCTGGGCAATCGACTTGCCGCCGCTCGCGATCGGCAGGTCGATGTCGATATTCGACGTCATCAGCGGCGCCGCGACCATGAAGATGATCAACAGCACTAGCATCACGTCGACCATCGGCGTGACGTTGATTTCCGCCATCACGGCGGCGCGGCGCCGGCCACGGCGGCCACCGCCGCCCGACGAACCCGCCATGCTCATCGCCATGCTCTAGAACCCACCGCTTGCGTTCACCACAGGTCGCCTCATCAGGCCCGTTCGTCGATCTGCCGCGACAGGATCGCGGAGAACTCGTCGGCAAAGCCTTCCAGGCGCTGGGCCTGCCGGTTCACCTCGGAAATGAACTTATTGTAGAAAATAGTCGCCGGAATTGCGGCGATCAGGCCGATTGCGGTCGCAAACAGCGCCTCCGCGATACCCGGCGCCACCACCGCCAGTGAGGTATTCTTTGATGCCGCAATCGACTGGAAGCTCGACATGATGCCCCAGACGGTGCCGAACAGGCCGACGAAGGGGCCGGCCGAGCCGACGGTCGCGAGCACCAGCAGCCGCCGTTCCAGCCGCTCGACCTCGCGCGCGATCGACACGTTCATGACCTTCTCGATCCGCATCTGAAGGCCGCCAAAGGAGCGCGAATGGCTCTCGAAGGAGCGCTTCCATTCGCGCATCGCCGCCACGAAGCAGGCCGCCATCGACTGCGTCGGCTTGGCCGACAGCGTGCGATAGAGTTCCTCGATCGACTGCCCCGACCAGAACGCCTGCTCGAACCGGTCCATCGCGCGGCGGGTGCGCGAATACAGGAAGATCTTGTCGATCGCGATCGCCCAGACCCAGACCGAGCAGGCGAGCAGCCCGAGCATGACCGCCTTCACGACCCAGTGGGCCTGCAGGAACAGCGCGATCAGCGAAACATCGCTCGAGGCCATGGGCAGCGCTGCCTGCGCCACGTCGGCGGGATTCATCGGCAATATCCTTTCAACGCAATGATCCTTTGTCCTTCCCGGAGCAAATGGCTGCCGGTCCCGGATTTTCGTTTCGACGCGTTTTCCTCACGCGAACCGGTCTCCACCTCGCTTGAGCCGCTCCTAGCAGCCGCGCGCCCAGCGCGGCGGTAAGCGCCAGCCGCGAAAAGCTTTCATCTGTCGCATGGGAGGGCCGTCCAAGGCCGGGCCCTGCTTCCTCCGCCAACATGTCAAAACAAGGGCTGTTCGCCCGTCATTTCCGCCCCTCACCAGACTCTAACCGTGGTTAATGCGAGGTTACCAAAGTCGGCTTTGACGGCTGGAAATGCAGGAAATCCGGCCGGTTACCCGATGGGGCGGGGTTCCCTCCCCTGTCGTTCCTGGCTTGAACTGGGAGGACGCCGTCATTGCGAGCGGAGCGAAGCAATCCATCTCTCAGCGCGCGGAGGTATGGATTGCTCCGCTCGCAATGACGGGGTGAGTTCCGATTCAGGTGTCAAACAGCGGAGGGGATGTGAATCCGCGTTCTCGCGGCATTGATTGCCCGAGGTTTGCGTTCGTTTCACCCTCTCAATCAACAGAGGGCGCAGGGAAAGCCGGGTGCTGGTTGCACCCGTGGGTCCCGTGCAACAAAAAGCACGGGGGTAGGACCACAGGTTCAACCGAAGCAGTCCGGCTTTCCCTGCGCGATGGTGTTACGGCTTACTTCGTGCTCTCCCCGGTGACCGGGCTTTCTTGCCACCGTCATCTCAAGCGCGAACTTGTTCGCGCGAAAAACTTAGCGCCAGCGTCGGGGCGCCAGGACCACACGACTTCGCCGTCCGCGATACGCGCGCTCGTCAGTCGCACGCATCGCGTCCACCGCATCTCACCGCAACGTTCGTGACGATCGCGATCCGCCCCTCTCTTGGGTGAGACGCGCGGAGTTAAATCACTGATTTGCCCGACGGCGAAAGCGGAATGTTTTTTGCGCGAGGGCTGGACGGGGCAAATCACACTGGAATCGCTGACGAATTTTTCTCCTCCGTCATTCCGGGGCGTCCGAAGGACGAGCCCGGAATCCATCCGACCGCGGAGCATGCGGCGAAATGGATTCCGGGCTCGCGCTGCGCGCGCCCCGGAATGACCAAGAAGCTTGGCGCGTGCGAGATGGTGGGTTACGCATCCGACAAATCATACCCAGGGAGAGACTCCTCATGCGCACCCATTCCATCGCCGCCATTCCTGCCGACGGTATCGGCCCCGAGGTGATCTCGTCGGGCGTTCGTGTGCTGGAGGCGCTGGCGCAACGCTCCGGCGATGTTGCCTTCCAGTTCAAGACGTTCGACTGGGGCTCGGACTACTACAAGAAGCACGGCGTCATGATGCCGGCGGACGGGCTCACTGAGCTGAAGAAGTTCGATGCGATCTATTTCGGCGCGGTCGGGGCGCCCGATGTGCCCGACCACATCACGCTGTGGGGGCTGCGGCTGCCGATCTGCCAGGGCTTTGACCAATACGCCAATGTGCGGCCGACCAAGATCCTGCCCGGCGTCGCTTCGCCGTTGCGCAATGTCGGCGTCGGAGATCTCGACTGGGTGATCGTGCGCGAGAATTCGGAAGGCGAGTATGCCGGCGCCGGCGGACGCGCGCATAAGGGCCTGCCCGAAGAAGTCGGCACCGAAGTTGCGATCTTCACCCGCGTCGGCGTCACGCGCATCATGCGCTATGCTTTCCGGCTCGCGCAGGCGCGACCACGGAAGTTTCTCACCGTGGTGACGAAGTCGAACGCGCAGCGTCACGGCATGGTGATGTGGGACGAGATCGCCGCCGAAGTGGCGCAACAATTCCCCGATGTCACCTGGGACAAGATGCTGGTCGACGCCATGACGGTGCGCATGACGCTGAACCCGAAAAGCCTCGACACCATCGTGGCGACCAACCTGCACGCCGATATCCTGTCCGATCTGGCAGGCGCGCTCGCCGGCAGCCTCGGCGTCGCGCCAACAGGCAACATCGATCCCGAGCGTCGCTTCCCCTCGATGTTCGAGCCGATCCACGGCTCCGCCTTCGACATCACCGGCAAGGGCATCGCCAACCCGGTCGCGACCTTCTGGACCGGCGCGCAGATGCTGGAGCATCTCGGCGAGAAGGACGCGGCCACGCGGCTTATGGCGGCGGTGGAGCGCGTCTGCGCCGCCGGCGTGCTGACGCCGGATGTCGGCGGCAAAGCGACGACGAAAGAGGTGACGGACGCCGTGATCGACGCGATTCACGGCACGAATGTGTGAAGCCCCCTCTCCCCCGCTCTTGCGCAGAACTTCGGACGAATGACTGCCCAGCCGTCATTGCGAGCCAACGGGTCGCGCGAACGCGCGCCCGATGACAAGCTCCGCGAAGCAATCCATCGAGCCGCGTCCGCGGAAGCATGGATTGCTTCGTCGCTATCGCTCCTCGCAATGACGGCGCTATTTCTGGCGGCAGTTCTGCCGCACCTGTCTCTACCGCCGCTTCGTCAGCCGTCCCATGATTGGCTTGAGCAGTAGCGGCGACAGGTAGATCGGGAATTGCGATAGCGCGAAGTAGAGCCAGGTCAGGCCCGGCAGCACGCCGTCGGTGGCGGCGACCATCAGGCCCATGTTCCGCTGCGACACCATCAAGGCCAGGGAAAGCGCCCGCTCCATGCCGAAGCGGCGAAACACCAGCATGGTGCCGGCGAGGAGCGCAAAGAACACCGCAAAGGCGAGCAGCGTCAGCCCGAGCGCCTGCAGCGGTTCATGCCAGAAACTCGGCGCGACCGGGCCCATGACCGCGCACACGAACACCAGGAGGATCAGGATGTTCAGCCCGTCGATCAGCGCCTTGTGGCGCTCGATGGCGGCAAGCCCGAACAACAAACGGATGATCGCAGCGACCGCGAGCGCGCCGGCCAGGATCAGGAACAGTTTTGCGCCGAGTGCGACCGGCGACAAGGACAAGGCCGCGCCGAAGAAGAGATAGGCGAACAGCGGCGCGGTGAGCGGCACCAGCGCGGTGCCGGTCACGAGCGTGATCAGCACCAGCGTGGCGTCCAGTCCCATCAGCGCCGCGAGCGAGGGCGAGGCCATCATCGGCGAAGCCACTGCCTGCAGCATCAAGCCTAAGAAGAGATCGGGCGACGCCGTGCGCAGGCCCGTCGCGAGCCAGAACATGCCGGTGATGGCCGGGACCGCCAGCAGCGTCCATCCCGTCGCGGCCGCGACGATCGCAGGCCGGCGCAAATAGAGCCGCAGCGCGGAGATGTCCACGCGCATGAAGGAAATGCAGAGCAGGAGAAAGACGGCTTCCGTAACGAAGGGCCGCAAGGCTTCTCCGAGCGGCGGGATCGCGATGCCGATGAATACCAAAGCGGCGACGGCGCGTGTGCCCTGGCGGCCGAGCCATGCGAGCGGCCGGGCGATGACGGCGATGATAGCAGGCAAGGCAACAGGCATTGGCGTTCTCCTGATGGAGCCGCAGCACGAAGAGGCCTGTTGCGATAAGAACACGCGCCCGCCGGACTGCGGCGGCACTCGTTCATGTTTTGCAGATGAGACAAGACGACGTGCCGCTCCCTAAAAGGAGCGCCACCAGCGCGACGCAGTGAAGGTCATGCAATCGTCCATGGGACTTGATTGGCATCGCCGGGCGCTGTTGGCAAGAGGCTTCCGCGTCGTCCTGGCGAAGGCCAGGACCCATAACCACCGGAATGCGTTGTGGCGCGAGCAAGGCGGCTACAGCGGAGCACACCACAAAGGCCTGTGGTTATGGATCCCGGGTCCCGGCTACGCCAAGGCTCCGCCGCGGCGCGCAAGCCCGGGACGACGTCGTCATTGCGAGCGCAAGCGAAGCAATCCATCTTGCCGCTTGTGGAGGCGTGGATTGCTTCGTCGCTTACGCTCCTCGCAATGACGGTGCCGTCCTGCTTACATCAGGACAATTGGTCAGGCGCGCGGTCACGCCGACCGCGGTGCATCCAGGCGGGACGTCAGCGAGCACCACCGAGCCCGCACCGATCTTGGCAAAATCGCCGACGCTCACATCCCCGATGATGGTCGCCCCGGCGCCGATGAAGACACCGCGACCGATCCGGGGCGCGGCGTCGGGATCGGCCTGCTGTCGTCCGATAGTGACATTCTGCAGCATGGTGACCTCGTCACCGATCGAGGCGAATGCGCCCACGATGATGCCGGTGGCATGATCCAGGAACACCGACGTTCCGATCGAGGCCGACGGATGGATGCTGACCTGGAGCCGCTCGGAGGATTGGCTTTGCATCAGGAGCGCGAGGTCGGTACGGCCGCGGCACCAGAGCCAGTGCGAGACGCGCCAGGCCTGCAGCGCGACGTAGCCCTTGAAGTTCAACAGTGGCGGAAGAAATCCCTTGGTCGCGGGATCGCGGCGAATGATGCCTTGCAGGTCACGGCTTGCCGCTTCTACGAGATCGGGTTCGGCGTGAAAGGCCTCGTTGGCGATGCGCGTCAACAGCGCGCGACGGTCATTGCCTGTGCCCAGCCGTTGTCCGATCACGAAGGCGACGGCATGCCCGAGATCAGGATGACCGAGAATCGCCGCAGACGAACCGCGCAAGGGCGGATCGGAAGCTGCGACCTCCGACTCGCGGCGGATCAACTGCCACAGCGCGTCGGCCGATACCATTGTATCTGTGACCATGCGTTCACCTCGCCGTCACCGCCGGGCCTGGCGTCTCTGTTTATTATAGCTGGGTGCCGCCGATCACAAAACCAAACCGCCCGTCTGCTTTCGCAAACGGGCGGCTCAGGGCCATCAGGTTTTATGGGGGCACATCGCCTGAAGGCTAGCTTTGGACCTTACGACTTAGCCCTGCTGCGGCGGGGGCTGGTCGTTCGGCGGAGTCGGACGCTGGCGATGCTGGTTCATGAAAGCGTCGAACTCTTCCTTGTCCTTGGCGTGACGCAGGCGGCTCAGGAATTCCTTGAACTCCTTCTGCTCCTCTTCGAGCCGCTGCAGCGTCTCGGCACGGTATTCGTCGAAGGCACGATTGCCGCTGGAGGGCGGACCGAAGCCAAAGCCGAAGCCGCGGCGCTCCATGTGGTCGCGCATGCGATCCATCTTGTATTGCATCCGCTCCATCTTGTTCTGCCAGCGATCGCGATCGTTGTGACTCCAGCAACCCATTTTTCTGCTCCCGAGTGTGTAAAAGAGAAGGGCGAGCCCGATCGGCCACCAGATGATGAAGCCGAGGATGGTCACCGCGATCCAGCCGGGGTGCCACGGGCTCTCAGACATGCGTGGGCGGTACGGTTCTTCCACGGGGCCGCGCCATCGATTGACATCTGCGGTGTAGGCCATTTCCGTCTCCATCACGGCATCACGCCGTTGTGAATGTAAATAACATTTACATACTTGGCCGATCCAATCCGAAAGTCAAGCCGACCCCACAGGGGTGCGACAAAATTATTTCGGCAATTTTATTTCGGTTTTCCCCACGGACCGGCAGGCTTTTCGTCCACCGGCTCGGGCGTGCGCTCAGTGGGGAAGCCGAGACCGCGCAGATAGATCAGCACTTCGGCTTCCAGCAGTTCTTCCGGCGTCATCGGCAATTTGCGACGCGCGGCGTCGCCGCGGCCGAACAGCGAAGCGACACCATGCGACATCGCCCAGATGTGCAGCGCCATCATCATCGCCGGCGGACGCGGCATGCCGGGCGGCGCCAAAGCCGCGAGCCGCTCGGCAGCGGCACGAATGACTGCAAACGCGCGTTCGCTCGCTGCCATCAAAGCGGGCGTGGTTTCGACGGGAACGCCGGATTCGAACATCGCGGAATAGAACGCCGGCTCCTCGCGGGCGAAGGCGAGGTAGGCCTTGCCGACGCGCTCGAACGCGGTGATCGTATCAGGACGGCCGTCGTCCCAGGCCTGCGTCAGGAGCGCTTCGAACTGTTCGAAGCCGCGCTGGGCGATGCTCGACAGCAGTTCGTCGCGGTCGCGGAAATGCCGATAGGGTGCGGCGGGGCTGACGCCGGCCATGCGCGCGGCATCGGCGAAAGTGAAGCCGGCCGGCCCCTTCTGCGTGATCAGATCGAGCGCCGCCTGCAGCAACGCTTCCTTCAGATTGCCGTGATGATAGCCGCGCTCGCCGCGGCGCGTATCCTTGCGCCAGCTCATGTGAAAAGGTCTTACATGAGCCGGATGCAAAGGTCACTAGCGCCGGGGCGCGCCGTTCATCAAGATTAACGGCGCCGCGCTTGCCCGAGTTCGTAGCCCGGGTCGAGCGGAGCGCAACCCGGGACGGCTGTGTCCGCATTCGCGAGCGGCCCCGGGTTACGCTGGCGCTTCACCCGGGCTACGGGGCTGACGGCGAGATTAACGGCCCGGGATCGGAAGCACCGGCATGATCTCCACGGAATCGCCGGGGAAGATTGCGAAATGCGGGTGGTTCTCGAACATCTTGGCGGCGGCCTCCTGCGAGGCGGCACGCACCACGGTGAACCCGGTCAACTGATTGGTGATGTCTGCGATGCCGTTCGCGTCGACCTTCTTGGTCTTGCCGAGCGGGCCGCCCATCTCGACGATCACGCCCTGGTGCTTTTCGACCCAGGCGCCCCACGCCGCCATCCCCTGCTGCTCCTTGGCGCGCCGCTCGGCCTCCGGCAGCGCGTGCCAGGCCGCCATTCGCGCGCCGTTCATGCTGCCGAGATAGACGGCGAGGAATGTATCATTGCTGCTCATTGTGCTTCTCCCTTGCGTTGAATTGACGATCGTTCGCGGCTTAACGGTGTGCCGAATCCCGCTGCAGTCCATCGAAGCCGGCGGCTGCCTTCTGCACTTCCTCCGAGAAATCGGACATTTCCTGCACCTGGCGGATCTCGATGATCTCGTTCTCGCTGGCCGGACATTGCTTGGCCCACTCGATCGCCTCCGCACGCGAGGCCACGTTGATCATCCAGTAGCCGCCGAGCACTTCCTTCGATTCGGTGAAGGGTCCGTCGGTGACCACCGGCTTGCCGGTGGCGAAGGAGACGCGGGCGCCCGCCGACGGCGGATGAAGGCCGTCGAGCGCGATGAGGACGCCGGCATCCTTCAGCGCCTGGTTGTATTTCATCATCGCGGCAACGCGTTCCGGGTCGAGGTCGATCTTCGGCGGCGCGGTCTCGTAGCCGAGCGGGATCATCAGCATCATGAATCGCATGGGTGGTTCCTTGTGGTTGGGGGGAGCGTCATTCTCTCCGTCGTCATTCCGGGGCATCGCGTAGCGATGAGCCCGGAATCCATCAGGCCACATACGCAAGCGGAGAAATGGATTCCGGGTTCGCACTTCGTGCGCCCCGGAATGACAGGGAGGGTCAGTTTCTGGCAACCTGGGCGCGCAGGCGCTCTTCCTGCTCGCGCAGTTCGGGGGTCAATGCTTCGCCGAAATCCTCAGTGGAGAAAACCTGCCGGATCTCGATCTCGCCGTCCTCGAACGGGGCACGCTTCATCCAGTCGATCGCTTCATCGAGCGATTTGGTCTCGATCAGCCAGAAGCCGGCGACGAGATCGTTGCTCAAGCTGAAAGGTCCGTGGCTGACGCGGGGCTGCCCGCCGCCATAGCCGACCCGCGCGCCCTTCGCACTTGGATGCAGGCCCTCGCCGGCCTGCATGATGCCGGCCTTGACCATCTCCTCGTTGAAGGCGCCCATCGCGGCCAAAAGTTCCGTCGAGGGCATCACGCCGGCTTCGGTGTCACGGCTGGCCTTCACTATCACCATGAATCGCATCGTCTCGCGCTCCGTTGGGGGGTCACTGATTGGTCACTTGTCTTCAGGCACTCGCAGATAAGACGAACCGGGTCTTGCCGCACCGACAGGTCCTGCAAAATTATTCTGGAGGTAATTGCGGCAATTGGGCGCGGGTGGCGTGCCCACCCTACGCGCCCTGCTTGACGAATTTGCCATCCTGATAGGTCGCGCCGAAATAGACGTCGATGCGCTTCACCTTGTCGCCGTCGAAGGCAAAGAACTCGGTGTTGCGAAAGTGCTTTCCGTCCCTGGCCATACAGCGATAGGTCACGAAGGCCTCGTCGCCTTCGACGAAGATCCGTTCCAGCTCATGGCTCGCGATCCAGTCGCTATCTCGCCAGCAGCGGGCGAAATAGGTCGGCTTGTCCAGATTGTCGTCATAGGGGCTGGTGAAATGGAAATCGTCGGTGAAGGCCGCCTCGACGCGCTGGCGGTCGTTCTCCAGATAGGCGGCGAAGATCGCGCGGATGATCCCGGCTTTGTCGGTAGACGACATTCAGCTCTCCTTTGGTACCAGCTCGAAATAGGGCTCCGCCTCCTTCATCACCCGCGCGAAGGACGGACGTGCTTTCAGGCGCTCGAAATAGGCGCGCAGATTCTCGTGCTGGTCGCCGAACGGCACCATCATGTTGCCGTAGAACAAAGACGGCGCGGCGGCGCAATCGGCAAGCGTAAACGCCTCGCCCGCCGCCCAGCCGCCGGGCGCCAACTGCTCGTCGATGATGCGGTAGGAGGCGCGCAACTGCGCCCTCGCCTCCTCGACACCAAACGGGTCCTTGCTATCGCCGGGCCGCAGCCGGTCGCCGACAATCTTCTGCATCGGCAGGTGCAGATAGAGATCGTAGAAGCGCTCACGCAGCCTGGTGTGCCAGGCGAGATCGGCGTCAGGCGGAATGAACCTGGTGCGGCGGGGATAATGGCGGTCGAGATAGTCGATGATGACGCTGGATTCCGGCACGACCTGGTTCCGCGCATGGTCCTGCAGCACCGGAAATCGCCCGATCGGCGACAGTTTCAACAGCGCCGCGCGCTCGCCGGGATTGGAGAGGTCGACCAGATTGGGCGCGAATGGGATGTCGTTCTCATAGAGGGCGATGAGCACCTTCCAGCAGAACGACGCCAGCGGGTGATAATGCAGCGTGAGCGACATGGAAACTCCTGTTGCCGGCGGCCGGATGTGCCGCCACAGGGAAGACGAAGCAGGGCTCAGGGCGCCCGACATCGCCGGCGGATTTATTTCGCGGCCGCAGACCTTGCTTTCGCCGGGTAGACGGCGCAACAGGAACCGATATCGGAAAACATCGGAACATTCATGACTTCATCTTCGCAGAAGGTCGCGCTCGTCACCGGGGCGGCGCGCGGCATCGGGCTTGCCACCGCCAGGCGATTCCTCGCCGAGGGCTGGCCCGTCGCGCTATTGGATATCGAGCGCGAATTGCTGAACGACGCGGTCGCGAGCCTCAAGCAGGCCGAGAACACGCTGGCGCTGCCTTGCGACGTCTCCGACGCCGCTGCTGTCGCGGCGGCAGTTGCCGCGGTGGAAAAACGCTTCGGCCGGCTCGATGCGCTCGTCAACAATGCCGGGGTTGCGGTGTTCGCGCCGCTGCTCGAGACGTCGGACGCGGACTGGAGCCGGATCCTGGCGGTGAACCTCACCGGACCGTTCCTCTGCGCCAAGGCTGCCGCGCCGCTGATGCGCGAGCATGGCGGCGGGGCCATCGTCAACATCACCTCGATTTCGGCGGTGCGCGCCTCGACGCTGCGCTCGGCCTACGGCACCAGCAAGGCGGGACTTGCGCATCTGACCAAGCAGCTTGCGGTCGAGCTCGCCTCGCTCGGCATCCGCGTCAATGCGGTGGCGCCGGGCCCGGTCGACACCGCGATGGCGAAAGCGGTGCATACGGCGGCCATCCGCGCGGACTATCACGACGCGATCCCGCTCAACCGCTACGGTCTCGAAGAGGAACTGGCGGAAGCGATCTTCTTCCTCAGCAGCGAACGCGCAAGCTACATCACCGGGCAGATCCTCGCCGTCGACGGCGGTTTCGATGCCGCCGGCATCGGATTGCCGACGCTGCGCGGACAGGGGCGGAACGGCTAGAGACACGTCTTAGCGCTGGTTGACCGCGATGACGCGCCAGCCATCGGCCAGGCGATCGATCCGGGTGAGCGACAGCGGATCGATCACGAAGCGCAGGGCGTTCTCGGCCTGAAGGCCGAGCGCGATCGCGAGCACCGCGCGGATCGTGCCGGAATGCACGACCAGCACGGCATCGCCCGCCGGCAGCGATGCAAGCCCCTGCTTCGCGCGCGCGATCTGATCGACAAAGCTTTCGCCGCCGGGCGGCCGATTGCTCGCCGGCGATCGCCAGAACGCATGATAGGCGTCGCCGAGTTCGGCCACGAGATCGTTGTGGCGCCGCCCGGTCCAGGCGCCGAAATCCTGTTCACGAAAGGCGGCGTTCTCTGCCGCTGCGAGCCCGAGCGCGGCCGCGGTCTCCCGCGTACGGCGCGCCGGGCTGCAGACCGCAAACGCGCCCTGCGGCAGCCTTCCCTTCAGCGCGGCAAGGGCCGCTTGATTGCCGAGGTCGGCCGGCGCGTCCGGGCCATGAATGACCCCTTTCGGCCCATCGACAGGGGCGTGCCGGATCAGCCACAGATTGGTTTCGATGTTCATCTTGAAGCCTGGGCCAGCCTTGCGGCGAGCAGCATCATGCGAAGGAATCGCATGCAGTCGCCAGTTTAGACGATGTGCGCGCCTTCTGTCGCGACTTGCCCAAGGCGGGCGCGCGCATGACAAAATCTTGCCGCATGCGACGCCGTTAAATATGCGACGGGAACGAGGAGATCAGGGAGCCCGCGGATGCCAAGAGCGACGTCAAGGGCGGTGATCAAGGCGGCTTTGATCGCAGCGGCGCTGCTCGCAGTAAATTCGTTCGCGCGCGCCGAGGTCCGCATCCTGGCAAGCCCGGGCGGAGAGGTCGAGCCCTTCATCGAATTGTTCGCGCGCGTGCGCGCCTCCGGCGAGCGCGTGGTGATCGACGGGCCGTGCCTGTCGGCCTGCACGCTGGTGCTCTCGATGGTCCCGAACGATCGCATCTGCGTGACGCGGCGTGCCGTGCTCGGCTTCCATGCCGCGCGTTCGGTCGACGGACGCGGCCGCTTCTATGCCGAGCCGGAGGCCTCCGAGGCGGTGCTCGAGGCCTATCCGGGGCCGGTGCGTGGCTGGATCGTAAGCCACGGCGGATTGACGTCGCGGCTTCTGCTGCTGCGCGGGCGCGACCTCTCGGCGATCTATCCGCGGTGCCGATGAACGGGATCGCGTAGGGTGGGCAAAGGCGCGCTTGCGCCGTGCCCACCATCAGGCACTCCGCTCGTAATGGTGGGCACGCTTCGCTTTGCCCTCCCTTACGGCAGCGTCGATTACATCCCCTCCGCCGGGCAGTTCACCATCCAGGGGATGCCGAACTGATCGACGCACATGCCAAAACCCTTGGCCCAGAAGGTCGGCGTGAAGGCCATGGTCACGGTGCCGCCTTCAGCGAGCGCCTTGAACTTGCGTTCGCCGTCGGCTGGGTCCTCGACCGTCAGAGAGACCGCGAAGCCCTGCGGCTTGTGGAAATATTCCGGCGGCGAATCGGAGGCCATGAGGATCTCGCCGTCGATCGTGATCTTGGCGTGCATGATCTTCTTCTTCCAGTCGGGCGCAACCGGCATCGATTCCGGCGCCTGCTCATGGGTGAGCATCGCCTCGATCTTCGCGCCGAGCACCTTCTCATAATATTTCAGCGCTGCTTCGCAGTTGCCGCTGTAGAACAGATAGGGATTGACTTGCATCGCTCGCTCCTTGGGTTGATGCCACTGTCGCCGTCGACGATCTTGTTGTCCAAGCATGGCCGGATCATGCCCTCTGGACGAACTTCGAAGCCCGTATCCGACAAAGATCGCAGAATTATTTCTTCGAAGACTTTTATTTCTTCGAAGACTTGGCGCCACGCGGCTGGCTGTCGCGGATCAGGCGGTCGAGATGCATGCGGATGTGGGCGGCCTCCGCGGTGGTGTTGGCGAGCGCAATCGCGCGGTCGAAGGCGACGCGCGCCTCCTCGTTGCGGCCGAGCTGCATCAGGAAGGCGCCGCGGACGCCATAGAAGTGGAAATAGTTCTGCAGCCGCTGGGCGAGCGGATCGATCATCTCGAGCGCCGCTTCCGGTCCGCGCACCTTTGATACCGCCACCGCGCGGTTCAGCGTCACCACCGGCGAGGGCTGCATGATCTCGAGCGCGCCGTAGAGCAGCTCGATCTGTAGCCAGTCGGTGTCTTCGGGCTTCTCGGCGCGTGCATGCAATGCGGAGATCGCGGCCTGCACCTGGTAGGGCCCGCTGCGGCGATGGCGCATCGCCTTGTCGATCAGCGCCAGCCCCTCGGCGATCAAGGTCTGGTTCCACAGGCGGCGGTCCTGGTCCTCAAGCAGGATCACGGCGCCATCAGCATCGAACCGCGCCGCGGCGCGGGCGTGCTGCAACAACAACAGCGCGGTGAGCCCCATGATCTCCGGCTCGCTCTGGAACAAGCGCAGCAACAGCCGCGCCAGCCGGATCGCCTCTTCGCAGAGGGGGCTGCGAATCTCGGCGGTGTCGCCGCTCGCCGAATAGCCCTCGTTGAAGATCAGGTAGATCATCGCCGCGACCGAGGCGAGGCGCTCGCTGCGTTCGGCCGCGCCCGGCGCTTCGAACGGCACTTTCGCGTCCGCCACACGCGCCTTGGCGCGGGTGATGCGCTGCTCCATCGCCGCTTCGCTGACCAGGAAGGCGCGCGCGATCTGCTTCACCGAAAGGCCGGAGACGATGCGCAGCGCCAGCGCGATCTGCTGCGTCGGCGGGAGGTCGGGATGGCAGCAGATGAACAACAGCCGCAGGATGTCGTCGCGGTAGTGCGAGCCATCGAGCCGCTCGGCGAGCGCGTCCTCGGCGTCGTCGAGGTCGGAGATCGCCTGGTCGTCATCCGGCAGCGCCTCCTGCTTGCGGCTGCGCCTGATTTCGTCGATCCCGACATTGCGGCCGACCATGATCAGCCACGCCGCGGGATCGCGCGGCGGGCCGTTCTGCGGCCAGCTCTTGAGCGCGCGCAGGCAGGCGTTCTGGTACGCCTCCTCCGCCCGATCGAGATCGCGGAAATAGCGGAGCAGCGCGCCGACCGCCTGGGGTCGCGCCGAGGTCAGCGCGGCATCGATCCAGGCGGTATCGGTCACGTCTGAACACTCCCGGGATTGAAAACCCCCACGGGGCGGATCTCATAGGCGCCGCCCGGATTGGCCGCGCCGAGGTCGCGCGCGACGTCGAGCGCCTCGTCGAGATTCTTGCAGTCGACGACATAGAAGCCGAGCAGTTGCTCCTTGGTCTCGGCAAAGGGACCGTCCAGGACGAGCGGCGGATCGTCCTTGCGCAGCGTGGTCGCCGCCGTGGTCGGCAACAGCCGCGCCACCGGCCCAAGCCGGCCCTGCTGGGCCAGCTTCTCCTGCACGACGGCAAGTTTCTTCATGACGGTCGCGTCCTGTTCCTTGGTCCAGGAACCGACCATGTCCTCGTCGTGATAGCAAAGGATGGCATACAGCATGCGTCAGGCATCTCCGTTGTGTTGAAGACGAACGATTATGCCCGCAGCCGACAAGGCTTAGAAGAAATTTCGAGAGGAGAAGAAGTGGGTTCCGCACCCCTCCGTCATTGCGAGCGGCGGCAGCTTCCGCGGAAATGAGGATCAATTTGCGCATCTCAAAGTCTCCGCTTGATTGGTGGCAGGAGAGTATGCGACCGGTTCTATCCGGTATGTGATGAAGGTCACGCTGATAATTTGGGGTGCAGGAATGGCGAAAGGCGCGCTGGCGCTGCTGGTGCATGGCGGCACCGAAAACTGGTCGCCGGTGCGATGGAAGGCCCGGTTCGACGAGGTCTGCCGTAACAGGCGTGTGCTGGTGCTGCCCGATGCAAGTATCGATCGTTCCGAGGTGCAGTACGCCGCGGTCTGGAAGCCGCGACCGGGCGAGCTTGCGGCGTTTGCGAATTTGCGCGTGATCTTCAATCTCGGCGCCGGCGTCGACGCGCTGATGGCGGATGCCTCCCTGCCAGACGTGCCGCTGGTCCGTGTCGCGGTCTCCGACCTCACCGGCCGGATGACGGAATATGTGACGCTGCATGTGCTGATGCATCACCGCCAGGAACTGTACTTGCGCGAGTCGCAGCGCGAGAGGCTCTGGGCGCCGCGGTATCAATGGGCCGCAGGCGCAATCACGGTCGGCATCATGGGAATGGGTACGCTGGGGGCCAACGCGGCAGAGGTGCTCGCGCGGATCGGCTTCCGCGTGGTCGGCTGGAGCCGCAGAGCCAGGCAGGTCGATGGCATCGAATGCTTTGCCGGGACAGAACAGCTCGGCGCCTTCCTGCGAGAGACCAACATCCTGGTCTGCCTGCTGCCGCTGACGCCGGACACGCGGCACATCCTCAACCGCGACGTCTTTGCCAAACTGAACCGCAACAGCCCGATGGGCGCGCCGGTCCTGATCAATGCCGGCCGCGGCGGACTACAGGATGAGGCCGACATCCTGCGCGCGCTTGACGACGGCACGCTGGGTGCCGCCTCGCTCGACGTCTTCGAGACCGAATCGCTGCCACAGGCGAGCCCGTTCTGGAGCCATCCGAAGGTGGTGCTGACGCCGCACAATGCGGCCGATACCGACCCGGACGAGATCTCGAAATATGTCGCGCAGCAGATCGAGCGCTTCGAAGCCGGCGGTGCGCTGGAGAACGTGGTCGACCGTGGGCGGGGGTACTAGAGCATAATCCCGGAAAAGTGGGTACCGGCTTTCCCTCGCGACAAACGCGAAGCGTTTGCGCGGAGATCATGCCCCAACCTAAAGATGGAGCGGGATGACGTTTCGAAGAAAAGTCATCGCGCTCTAGCCCAACTGTCGTCCCGGGTTTCAGCTATTCACAAACGCAGATGTGGCGCGAAGTGCGCGGCGGCCTCGCCCGCGCACTGTGAGGGGTCGCAGGATCACTTCTGCTTCCGCATGGGTCGATGCGGCGCGCACTCCTGATGGCGTCTCGCCGAAGTACCGGCGGAACGTGCGATTGAAATGAGAAACGTCACCAAAGCCGACTGCAAACGCGATATCGATGATGGCCAAATGCAGATGGTGCGGGTCAGTCAACATCGCGAAGGCCCGCTCAAGCCGGCATCCTGCAAGATGCTCGGTGAACGACTTCCCGGTCCCCTCGAGCAGTTTTTGCACGTATCGCCGCGACATGCCGAGCGCAGCGGCGACATTGTCCAGATCGAAATTGGGATCGCTGAATCGTTGCGCGATCTCAGCCAGGATTGCCTGCAGCCTGGCTGCCTTCGCACCACGGTCCGTAATGATGTTTGCAGCTTCGGCGGTCGGCCCGAGCGTCGCGGCCACGAGATCGAGCAGATGTACGCCGATGGTGGAGGCCAGTTCTGATGACGGAGGTTCTTTGAGGGATGCGAGCGAGCGCAGGTAGCGGTCGAGGAGTCTAAGCGCGGGTCCAGGACGCACCGGCCGACCCGATAGATCTTCCGGCTGCGCAACCAGAGACCTGAGGGCGGCAGCCTGCACGATTACGTATCTGACTCTGGCGCCACGCGGCCCAAATACTCGCAGCGGCCTTCCGCGGTCAATCAAACAAGCGGAGCCGGCATCATAGACACGTTCCTGGCCAGCAGTTGCAAATCGGACCGGTCCGGTCTCGACGATGTTCAGTCCGAATTGGTCACGGCTATCCTTGAGGTGGAGTTTGTGACGAATAAACTCCACCGGCGTGGCGGCAACGCTACAAACGCCAACCGCGCCGAGCGGCAGGTAGGTGACGTCGATACGCGGTCGCCCGCCGCTGTGATCTATCACGTCCAGGGCGAGGTTCTGCCGCGCAAACTCCTCGCGGAACGTGGAGAGCCGCGCGCGCTCCGGCAGCATCTCGGTCGACCATCGCAAAAGGTGAGATGACGTTGTCATCTCGGCCTCCCGTTTCGAGGCCCCTCCAAGAAATGATATCGCACCGCGCTCGCTGCAAGTGTGAAATGGTTCACAAGGCGGGAGGTAGGCTGCGCGACATGACCGAGCGCGGCGCGCCGCTCTCTGTACGTGATGAGCCGGTACGCGTCGCGTAAAGATTGTGGCGGCCAGCGAGACCGCAGCTTTCTTCACTGGCGAGAACAACCAGCCTTTAGCCGCAATCGTCGCAAATGCCGTGTCGGCTTGTTGCGCGCAGAAATCGATCAGTGGCTGGAAGCAGCATCGACGGCATTTGGCCCCGGGCTGCTGGCCTGGCCCTTCAGGCCAGGCGCGGTTGCAAACATAGCACTTCGCCGCCTCCGGGCCGGGCTTCAGCCCAATGGCCGAATGTTCTGGTTCATCCGGAAGAAATTTTTCGGATCGTACTTTGTCTTCAGTTCCTGAAGACGCCGGTAGTTTGGCCCATAGGCGGCCGAAACCGCGTCGCCAGGCTCATCGTCGCCGAGGTAATTCACATATCTGCCAGCGGCAGCAAAGGGCTCCATCGCCGCATATGTCTCACGCGCCCAGGCGATGCACTGGTCGGTGATTGCCGGCTCGGTCCATTGAGACAATACGATGAAGTTGTAGCCGATCGCTCGATGCGGGAAGGCCGTATCCTGGACGCCAACCCGCGCAACGGCACCGTGGATGTGCTCGAGCAGAAGCTGCCCCATCGGACTCGGACAGCGCGCGAAGCACTGGATCATGGTGTCGATTGCATCATCGCTCAACTGTCTCAGGAAGGTCGATTTCCAGTAATTGAATGCCCCCTTTGGATAGCCGGCATCGAGCATGCCGTTGAGTTCGCAGTAGGTCATCTGACCAACCGCATCCAGTATCGGAGATCCGAATTGCTTGAGTGGCGATACCGCCTTTTCGCCGGCGGCAAGCGAACCACAATGACTCGTCACCATCGCCGCCAGCTTGGCGCCGGAGCCATCGGGCGCATGAGTGAGGGCGGCGAACAATGTCTGTTCATCAGGCAAGGACGCAGTGCTTTCGCGGAAAAATCTCAGCACATCGCGGGCGTGGTCATACGGGTACGCGAGCAAGCCGCCCGTGACAGTCGGGCCTATCGGATAGAGCTGATATTCCAATGATGTTGCCACGCCGAAGTTGCCGCCTCCTCCGCGCACGGCCCAAAACAGGTCGGGCTCTTCGTCCTTGGCGGTCCGCATGGCTTTGCCCTTGGCGTCGACGAGGTCGACGGAGCAAAGATTGTCGAGGGCGAGCCCATACTTGCCCATCAACCAGCCCAAACCGCCCCCGAGAGTGAGCCCCGCGACCCCGGTGCTCGAGACAACGCCGCCCGTCACTGCGAGGCCGTGCTTTTGCGTCTCCCGATTGAGATCGGCCCAGGTCGCCCCGCCCTGCGCGCGGACCGTTTGGTTCTTGAGATCGACCTGAATCGCTTTCATCGGCGCCAAGTCGATCATAACGCCGCCATCGGTCGTCGCGCGTCCTGCCACATTGTGGCCGCCGCCGCGAACCGCCACCTCGAGGCCCAGCTCTTGCGTAAGCTTGATCGCCTCAGTCACGTCTGCCGGGTTATGGCATTGCACGATCAACGCCGAGCTATGGCCGAAATTGGGTGATGGGGCTGATCAGGCGGCGCGGTTAGCTGGCGTCGTCGATTCTGCGACGCCGTCGGTAAATTTGACGCCGGCAATGACCCTTGGCAACTGATTTTCGCCCTT